>JBAXXY010000071.1:0-13387 GCA_037127655.1 Lentisphaerota bacterium | reverse complement strand
ATATAATGCCTATGCAGCTATTCCAAATCGTCTAATGTTTTATTCCTCTGTGACTGTTTGAGTTTATTTGCTATCTCACAAATTTTACACCATCTGTTCTGAGTTATAAAACTCCAACTCATTTCGAATTTATGTTTTTTTTTACATTGAATCTCTAATTTGGACTTACTGTTTGTATATTCAGTACTAAGAAGTTTAGAACCCGGTTGTAACACATTTTCTATTTGATTTTTGACATATTCTAAAGTTCTTTTCTCAGTGCCTGAACATTTCATGCACCAATGATTTTGCGATATATCCCCCCAGGTCATATCAAATGTATGACCTTTCTCGCATTGGATCTCTAGCTTGGATTTGCTATCTTTATATTCAGTAGAGAGGACTTTAGAACCTTTGTGCAAATTCTCTATTTTGTCTTTGATGTATTCTATGGTCCTTTTTTCAACAGCAGAATGTTTCATTCAGTTGATTTTCCTTTCCCAAAGCCTCTTAATATCTATATCTGATTTACTTTATGATTTAGCACTTATTTCAAGAAACGGAGCAAGCCCAGTTTTATGTATAATATCTTTTACAAAACCATCCGCAAGGACAATATTCATTTTTCTTTTTTGCCGCTTTACTTCTTTGGCAACTGCTATAATAACACTTAGCCCAGAACTACTTATGTAATTAAGTTCTGTAAAATCTATTGTAAGCGGGCAAGAGTTATTTTTTAGGGCAAAGATAGCATCTTGTTCGAACTCACCAGCATTTAATACATTGATCTCGCCAGTGACTTTGACCACTATTGTTCCATTATCGTTTTTACAAGTTATACTCATAGGCCTTTAAAAGTTAAGTTTTTAAAATATTTTTAAATCTATAGTATATGGGGATTAATAGATATACTAACCCCCCCATGAGAAGGGAAAATAAAAGAAACAAATATTGCAAGAATAGATGTGATGGGGATGACATAGAATCTATGTAATTCTGGTTTTATATCCAATGATTCCACTTCTACAAGTTTATACCTGTAAACACATTTATAAAGCATGCAGTTCACATATCCTACTATCAATAAATTGGAATTGAACATAACAGTCGCGAAGACAGAATGAGAGTAATCTTCCACAAGATTTGTAGTAAAAGTAATAAATACTACAAACATCATATTAAATATATTAAGCCAGATAAATGTTTCATTAATTCTTGCTACATTATTGAATATTCTCTGGTGCTGAATCCAAAATACAGCTAATAATAAAAAACTTGTGACAAATGCTGTGAAATTCTGCCAGTTGGAATATACCGCATGCGCCAACTGGTCTATAGGAACTTTAGGGACATCAATAGTAATCACAAGTAGTGTCATTGCAAAAGCAAATATTCCATCTACCCATGCCGAAAGTCTTTCTGGTTTAAGAATATTTTTATTAGCTGAACCTGTATCTGAAGTTTCACTCATAATAAATCCGATTACGATCTAGAAATTTATTTGCATCAATTTGAATTATAAGATGTTTCTTCACTATTGTTAATAGATTTACTGAGTGCGCTGGTTATTTAAATAGTTTAATAGTTCTCCTAGCATCGACAGTAAATGTAAATCGAGCCATTTTTAGCATTTCTAGTTGATGTTCTCGCAAAAAATCATACAGTCGTACTCTTAATCTTTCATGAAATCTAAAAACTGAGAACATTATACTAATTTTAAATATGAGAGACCACTGCCAATATTCTGTTTGAAATAAAGATTAGCCCGATGTCGGGATAACTAAGCAAGGATATACTTCTTTTCCCATGTTTTACGACTCGATGATAGCAATGTGGGAATCGCCCATAAAATGCACAAAATATAAGAGAAATTAATATGCTTAAGAAAAAACATTCGCCCGGCACCCATCTGCCAAGAGGTTTAGAAATACTCTACGAAGATAGAGATATCCTAGTGGTAGATAAGCCTGCAGGACTATTGACAGTGGGAACGGCGACTAATAAATTCAAGACGGCTTCCTACATTCTAAGTGAATATGTGCGCAAAGGCTGTCAAAAATCGCGAAACCGAATTTTCGTTGTTCATAGGCTGGACCAGTGGACATCCGGCGTACTTATATTTGCAAAAAGCGAAGAAGTTAAGGAACAATTACAGGATCAGTGGCAAGACACGAAAAAGAAATATGTCACGGTTGTTTATGGGCATTTGGTACAAAAAGAGGGAATTATTACCTCATACCTAGCTGAAAACAAGGCCTATGTCGTTTATTCCACAACTGATGCCACGAAAGGAAAACTGGCACATACTGCTTATAAGGTGCTTAAAGAGACCAAACAATTTAGTCTGTTGGAGATTAATCTTTTGACCGGCAGGAAGAATCAGATACGCGTACATATGGCTGATAAGGGACATCCTATCGTAGGCGATCGCAAATATGGAACCAAAGACGGGTATAGCCGTTTAGCTCTTCATTCCAAATGGATTTCCTTCAAGCACCCTATCAGCGGCGAGCAGATGACTTTTGAAGCCAAAGTGCCAGATTATTTTAATACTCTGATTGGCAATATCCAGGATAGATAATGATAAAGGGACTTGGGGTGAAACAGTTTGCATTTGAAGAATGGTTTTATTTTCTTTAACCTTGACTAACTTATGAAGCTCTTTAGAATTTCTATGAAATATGATCTAATGCCAATGTAGCTCAGATGGTAGAGCAATTCACTCGTAATGAATAGGTCAGCGGTTCGATTCCGCTCATTGGCTCCACATTATAAAGCACTTTCAAGTTTGAAGAGCAATATCTAAATATTTGAATTATTTTCTTTTATATCTTCAATGATTCGTTCTAAAGGATAGAGTGAAACATTTTCAGCGGAAAATTTATTGCTGTAATTGAACGGGTTGTCTAAATCATGGATAAGAACCAGAAGAAATATCATTAAAAAGGATATGACTGCCGTAAAGAACAATGATTCGTAATAAGGCTCGATTTTAGCTAATGTCAGACCAAGACATAGGAGCAGAGTCACAATAGTTGCTATCAAGTACCCTGATGCAATGAAATCCGTATCTCGAATAGTATCCGTCCTTATTATAGTTTTCTTTAAACTCGTTGCTTCGTTTTTTAGGCGCACAATGAATGTTGCCTGTGTCTCATTTTCAAGTTCTCCGACCAGATGATTTATCCCTCTGATTTGCCTGAGGATGATTCTTGTCTTTATTTTTTTATGGAACCATTGAACCAGATCTTCGGATAGCTTCTGCATTTGGAGCATTCCATTTTTAGCTATGAGGCTCTGCTTATTCTCATATATTGTAAGAAATTCATCATATATGGCTGATAAGTTTGAGGAAATTTCACCTGGGATTTTTTCAGCTTCCTTGAAGTCAGAGAGCACTCCACTCAATAAGAAACCCATAAGAAATACATTTCCAGCGACAATACCTGAAAACAGTGCGTTTATCGAGATTACTTCAAACCCAAAAAAATGCAAGATTAGCTTAATTCCGATCAGAATGATCACTAGAATAAATGTCTTTACAACTAGCCAGATATTTCTTCTATTGAGTGTGTTCATACAATTGAGTTTACCCTCTTTCTTGCGATTAACTTGAATATTTCAAACCATACAATACTTATGACGCCTGCAACAAGGCAGATTAGTAAATCGTTCAAGTGAAGTATTGAAAAGTTGAATAAATTTCGCAAGAATGGGACATATAAAATTAGACCCATAAAAAATACTACACTTATTAGTACGCCTATTAACGCGGTATTTTTTGTTTTTAGCATCTCTAATATGGTTCTTGTCCATGACCTGTTTGTTAAAATCAAAGCCACATTTGCAATAACCAGAGTTGTGAATGTCAATGTTCTGACTTCAGAATCATTCCTGCCAAGATAAATTCCTATCCCATATACAGCTCCGATGACAGCTAAAATACTAATCCCTTGAAGAACGCTAATTAGAATTCTTTTAAAGCTAAACAACGGGTCATTTATGCCTCTTGGAGGTCTGTCCATAATATTCTTTTCTTCTGCTTCTGCTTCAAAAACGACCGAGCATGTAGGATCAATTATGAGTTCAAGAAAAACAATGTGAATAGGCCAGAAAATCAGAGGCAGACTTCCCGAAAGCACAGGTATCAGCGACATTCCGGCTATGGGAATATGTATTGAAAGAATATATCCCATTGCTTTGCCAAGATTATCAAAAATACGACGCCCGAGTCTAACGGCTGAGACTATTGAAGAAAAATCATCGTCAAGCAGAACAAGTGCAGATGATTCTCTGGCCACATCTGTTCCTCTGCCCCCCATAGCAATTCCGATATGGCTGGACTTTAGAGCCGGAGCATCGTTTACTCCATCACCAGTCATTGCGACTATTTCCCCATTAGCTTTGAAAGCATTAACTATTCTGAGCTTCTGCTCAGGCACAACTCTGGCAAAAATATTTACATCTTTTATACGGTTCTTTAATTCTTCGTCAGAAAGTTTCTCAAGATCAGCCCCGGTAATATAATTTTCTGCATTCTCAAAACCTATCTGCATGCCGATATTTTGAGCTGTAACGGGATAATCGCCAGTTATCATTACGACTTTTATGCCAGCCATATGGCATTCTTTAATCGCATCCTTTACTGATGGTCTTACTGGATCAGAAAGTCCTATAAAACCAAGGAATTCAAATTCAAAATCATGTTGTATAGCTGGAAGTTCTTCTCGATTGAACTTTGATTTTGCAGCGCCGAGAACTCTCAAACCCTCAGAAGCCATACTTTCAATTATTTTCGACAAAGATTTTTTCTTTTCTTCAGAGAGATGGCATAAGTCCATTATAGCTTCAGGTGCTCCTTTAGCGGCTATTATGTACTCATTTCCATCTGGTGAATTCCAAACATGCGACATCGCCAGAAGTTGTTTAGACAACGGATACTGCTGGATAAAACTCCAATCCGTATGCAAGTGCTCGGTATTTGAAAGTTTGAATATCCCTAGTTCTTTTATAGCTTTCTCCATTGGATCAAATGGGTCATCCTGACTAGCCAATATCCCATATTCGACAAGTAGATGAAATTTTTCTGGTAAACCTATATCTTTTTTGTCATCAGTCACAAAATATGAGTCATTCGAAAAAATCTTTTCGACTCTCATTTTGTTCTGTGTGATTGTACCAGTCTTGTCAGTACATAAAACAGTAGCAGAGCCAAGTGTTTCAATTGCTGGAATCTTTCGTGTAAGCACATTCTTTTTAGAGATTCTCCAGGCTCCCAATGCCATAAATATCGTCAGTACAACTGGAAATTCTTCTGGAAGCATTGCCATGGCAAATGTTATTCCAGCAAGAAAACCTTTTATAAAATCGCCTCTTGTTATGCCGTAAAGGATGATTATAGCCAAGCAAAGAACTATCCCGGTAAGAAGAAGAATCTTGACAATTCTTCCAGTTTCCTTTTTAAGTCTAGTGTCCTCTTCCTGGACATTCTGAAGAGCCTTACCGATTTTCCCTAGCTCGGTTTCACTTCCTGTAGCAATGACTTTCGCATATCCTTGCCCTTGCGTTATCATTGTTCCTGAGTAAACAAACGGAAGATCATCTCCTCCAGGCTGAACTCTTTGCATTTTTTCGTCCCAGTCAGCTTTTCTGACAGGCACAGATTCACCAGTAAGAAGTGATTCTTCGACTGTAATGTTGATTGACTGCAGAACAACTGCATCGGCTGGAACTCTGTCGCCCTCTTTCAATGCAATTATGTCATCTATAACAACTTCACGCCCGGCAATACGGATTTCTTCGCCGTTCCGGATAACCAGAGCTCTAGGGCTTGAAAGATCTTTGAGAGCCTCCAGGGCTTTTTCTGTTTTTCTTTCCTGATAAAGAGTTATTCCCATAATAACGAAAACAAACCCCAGAAGCATAATTGCTTCCTGAAAATCACCAAGAATAAGATATAGAGTGCCGCAGATTATCAGGAGTATAAACATAGGCTCCCTTACCACTTCCAATGCAGTCTGGATAATACTTTTTGGCTTTGAAGAAGGTAGTTCATTATAGCCAAATTTAGTTAGTCTTTCTTGTACCTCTTCATTAGAAAGTCCTTTTAAGTTTTTAGGATCAAATTTAATCATAAGAATTCCTTTTTATAATAAACTTCATATTTAACAAAAACAGGTTCAATATCAGGTTCTTTTTAAAGACTTTAGATAATGGTTATAGCAATTCCACTAGACATAGAAAAAAGAGTGGTGATCTTAATTATTTAGAAATGCTATTCTATAGAAAACTGTCTTAGGTTAGCTACATCTCTATAGGGAATGACTCCTAGCATCAAGTCATTGTCATCAGTAATTGGCAGCGCTCTGAAATTATAGCGGGCAAATAGTTCAGATGCTTCTTTAAGTTTGCTGTCTGGACTCAATGAAACAACTTTGGCCGTCATTATATCGCCAAGTTTTGCCTCATCATCAGCCATTAAAAGCTCTTTAATATCGATAACTCCAAGCAATTTATTTTGGTCATCTAGAATGTATTGATACATAATTGCTTCCTTCCCTTTACCTTCAGAAGGAAAAGCTTTGCATGCCTCAGAAACGGTTATTCCGGGAGGAAATTTAAGATAATTCGAAACTGCAAAATTAAGAATAGTCTGTTCCTGTTTATCCAGAATGCTCCTTATTTTGGCAGCATTCTTTTTATCTACTAAATTCAAAATTATTTCCATTTCCATTAATGGTAGTATCGACAAGATGTCAGCGGCCTGCCCTGGGGTCATTTCATCTAAAAGCCTAGCTGTTTTATTTTTATCCATATCAGCAATCAAATCTCTTTGAACTCTGGGGTGAAGCTCTTCCAATGTTTCAGAGGCGCTACTAGCATCCAATTCATCAAAGATAACAACTCTTTGATCATGGTCTATTTCTTCTATAATCTTAGCTAAGTCAACTGGTTGCATTCCTGTTAACTCATTTTTAAATCCTTTTAGCTTTATATTGCCTTTGAAACTATCCAATTTCTTAGGTAGAGGTTCTACATAGTCCCACCCAACTATCTGATCTCTGATTTTTTCTGCAAGGCTGTATATAAGATCAGCTAGCCACTTCAGTCCCATTCTGCGAAGCAGTCCGTACCTACTTAAATCCACTCCTACAACATAAAGCTTTCCATGCTCAATCTCCATTTTTACATCGTAAACCATTTCTATTTCTCTGTCTTCGACATCTAGAACCTTTTTGTCAACGATATAATCTTTAAGAAATATGGTATCTTCTGCTAATTTTGTTGCATACTCAGAAACAGTTTTAATATCTATGACTGTCAACTTTTTAGCTAATGATTTTACTTTTCCCCAGGGGATGAACAAGGTTGGTTCGCCAAATGGTCGCCCCACGCAAATATGAGTAACTTCGGCAATTTTATCTTTATCAATAATAACAAAGTCTATTAGTTTTCCAATTTTTTTATCTGCCAAAAACACTGGGGCGCCTATAATTTCGCTTAAGAAATAACCTTGTATCGGCTGATTAATATTTTTTGAAATATCCATATTAAACCTAGTTATAGATTTATAACATCGTTACAAACTTAAAGATCATGACACCTATTAACAATATCAAATACACTCTTAAAGCCATCAGGCAAATTTTTACGAACAAGGTCATCTGTATTTGAGGTTTTTTATACTTCCTGTTAATTTCCTGAATTGACTCAACCATTGTTCTAAATATTTTGCTTGATATTCTCATAAATATTATCTCTAATTAGTTCAGTTGAATATATTTGGGAAAATAGCGCTTATCCCGTACAAAGTAGATAGTATAATAATCACGGCGACTATCCCTATATTAACGATATTCTCGTATAGCGTATTTTTGTATTTTCCCATAGTCTTCTCGTCATTAAGAAGGAGTATCAGAAAGACTAACGCAGCAGGAAGCAATGTAGTAGCGCATATCTGAACAAACAGCGTAATCAGGACAAGAGGAGCGCCAGGGATTAAAACAATTATACCTGCAAAAGCTAAAACCAAGAAATAATATGCATAAAACCATGGTGCTTCTCTAATTTTGTTATTAAGAGAATGTGACCATCCAAAGACTTCTCCAAATGCCCATGAAGTAGCAAGCGAAATGCAAATTGCTCCTAGAAGTCCCGCGTCAAAAAGTCCTATAGCCAAAAAGGATCCGATATATTGATTCATAGGCATAAGCCTAATAGCGGCTTCTGCTGCGCTTCCTACCTCTGTACCATACAAAAGTTTACCAGTAACAATAATCAGACACATGGCCACAGCTACGGTAAGAAAAGAACCTATGGCCGTATCTATTTTGCCAAATTTAATGTCTTTTACCTGCATGCCTTTATCAACGACTGAACTTTGCTGAAAAAAGAGCATCCAAGGGGCAATAGTAGTCCCTATATTTGCCATTAACAAAAAGAATAGCTCATTGGTAAATCCTCCCGGAGGCAAATTAGGAATACAATTTAAAGCGATGTCTTTTACTGAAGGATTAACCATGAAAACACATGGTATGTAAATTAAGTTTATCAGACAAAAGAAGAGGGCTATTTTTTCCCAAGTCCAATAGCGTCCAGACATAATCATTCCGACCATAATCAAGCAACACCCTACTACCGTTATCCATGGAGGAATGTGGAAGATACTTAAGGCGGCAGTCATTCCTATGAATTCAGTTATCATAGTCAGCCAGTCTGTTAGTATCAGATCAAGAATAGAAAACCAACCCCAAAAAGCTCCAAAAGCGCAAAAAATTGCCTCTGCGTGGCCTCTCTTAGTGACTGCACCTAACCTTACTGTCATTTCCTGGACATAGTAAGCTACCGGGCCCAATAAAATAAGGAACCAAAGCAGGCTAAAACCATATTTAGCGCCTGTTACGGTATAAGTAGTAATGCCGCCTGCATCATTATCAGCCACCATTACTATAATGCCGGGACCAGCCAGGATAAAAAACATTTTCAATGCCTTTGACCATCTGCGAAATGTATAGAAAAATCTGACAAAAAGGTTCATGTGATTTTATGTTTTTTTAACCAAAATTGTTTATTAACACTGAATAGGCTAGATAAATTATTGGAGAGAGAATTTCGGAAGACAATCAAAAAAAATTGCACTAGCTCTCATATTTATCCAGTCTATTTGCGGTGATTAAGAAGTCCCGTAGTGCTAGCTACTGCCTATTTTAAACTGGCCCGGTATGAGAACCTGATCTTCTTTATTCTTTAACTATATTTTAGATTTTTAAAAATGTCAAACACAAACTATTAATTAGCTTTATGTATGTTTCTTGGTATATTTTTAAGGAATAATTTCTAGTGCCTAAAACTTTTTACTTTGTCTAAAATAATCAGGTATATCTAAACTTTTATCTCTAAAATCAAGTAGAACAGCATAGGCATACTATTTCCTTGCTAACATTACCAAAATGTAATCTTCCCGCAATCTTCTAGTAATAATTTGTGCTTATATTGCCCATTTAAATAAAGGCTCGTATTAATGAAGGGTCAAAACTAATTATAATTCGCATCAAGGAGGAAAAATGTACAGAAATTTAACAGTAGCGGCGATTGTTTTTTACCTATTAGGAGGAGTGTACATGATGGCTAGCGACAAGAAACAGATGTCGCAACCTAATCTATCTATACTCACAGTAGATATGGCAAATAAAGCGCCAGCTAATACAAAAGTGGTTTTAATCGGGAAGCTTATTCCGGTAGGCAAGAAATTTGCTCTGCAAGACTCAACAGGCAAAATAACTTTGGCATTCCCAAAGGAGAAGCCAGGCATGGTAAATTCAAATCTAGGGCTAAATGTAAAGATTACAGGAACAACTAAAAAAAGCTTTTGGAGCAAAATTGGATTAGATGAATTAGTTTTGAAAGTAGATAAAATAGAGCTAATTCAAGACATTAGCACTTCCACAGATGCAGGCGTAAAAAAATAGTGGGGGTCAAGTTAAAATATGAAATCAAAATAATTTTATTTATTCCCCTCCATAGTTAATAAATAAAAAAAAGGTGTAGAAATGAAAAAAATGTTCAGAGTATCAATGGTTCTGTGCTGCCTAATGATGGCAATAACTTTAAGTGCAGAAAATTCAGCTGATCCTAATGCCTCTGCCGCAAGTACAAGTGCATCTGGAGATGCTCAATCGCAACAAAACCAGCAGCTAAAGAAATCAGATCCTAAGAAAAGCGCAAATAAAGATACCAAGAAAAAAACTTCTAAAAACAAGGGTAAATCACAGTCAAAAGACAAATCAACGGCTGCCGATACAGCCAGAAAAACCAAATAATTTATACAGCTACTTAGAATTTGTGGTGTTTCATATAGGAAGAAGATATATATTTTCTTCCTAATTAAGTTTTATACTTCTTAATGATTTTTTGCTTCAAAAGATCCCTAATGCGACTCAAGAGATATGTTAATGCCTTACAATAAACATAAGTATTTGCTGCTAACTTTGTTGTTATTTTATTTTTCTTCTTTTTGTTCATATGGGCAGGAAGATGTTATCGAAAATGATATAAAAATACTGCGTCAGGCAAAAGTCAATGAAAATAATGATGGAATGTTGATTCTGAAAAGATATGATTTTTATGATACAGAGAGAGAAAAAGATCACTCTACAAATAGCATTGACGCTTCTCCCGAATATGATAAAGCCGCTTTTTCTAGAATTTCTGAAGAAAGCACAATTGATAAAATAGTCTCCAATGTCCTTTCTAAAAAGGATGCCATGGATGGAATTACAGGATTAATTGAGCGTGCTTATATATCAAATGTAGATAACACTATTGATTCTTGTGTTATGTATGTTCCTGGAAAATATGATAGCTCTAAAAAATACCCCTTAATCGTATTACTTCATGGGTCAGGAGAGAAGGCTTTTCTACCTAATAGTTCCCCAGTTCACAAAATATTCCTAGATATGTGCGAGCAATATCAAATTATAATGGTTGCCCCAAACGGAAGAAACCATCCAGACTTCAGCTCAAAGAAATTTAATTTTGGTGCTTCTCTATATATGAATGACGGAGAACGGGATGTCCTTCAAGTTATTTCTCTTGCAGAAAAAGATTATAATATAGATAGCAGCAGAGTTTATCTCACTGGATATTCGATGGGAGGATTTGGCACATGGTACTTAGGTAGCAGACATCCAGATATATTTGCGGCAATTGCGCCTGTGTGCGGATTTGGTACTGGAAAAAACTCCAGTCGATTTAAATCCCCAAAGGTAGAATTAGAGAGTCTCCAAAATATGCCGGTTTATGTTTTTCACGGGGAGAAGGATTCAAGGGTAAAAGTAAGTGAATCTAGGGAGATAGTTAGCGAACTAAAAAACGATGGTGACAAAGATGTCAAATATGAGGAATTAAAAGGTGTCGATCATAATGCCTGGGATTATGCTTACGATGATAATAGACTTTTCCTGTGGTTTTTAGCCCATAAAAAAACAATTTTGATTTTTAAAGCAAAATGAACTTTTCTTAAAGGATATTTTCTGACAAATTAATTATATGAAAATTCTATTGATAGAAGATGATAAAAAGACATCTGCCTTCATTATAAAAGGTTTACATCAGGCTGGATATACGGTAGAACATTCTTCAGATGGAGTGGATGGTCAATTTAGGGCAACCGTTGAAAGTTTTGATCTAATGATCATTGACATCATGCTCCCCAGACTTGACGGGTTTGCTGTAATTGATGCAATCAGGAAGAAGGGTATATCTGTGCCTATAATTATTTTGAGCGCAAAAAATTCTGTTGAGGATAAAGTTAAAGGGTTGCAGAAAGGTAGCGATGATTATCTTGTTAAGCCATTCGCTTTTTCAGAACTTTTAGCGCGAGTTCAGGCCCTTCTGCGAAGAGCAAATTCAATTGCCGAACCAACAGTTCTGACGGTAGGTGATTTAACATTGGATATTCTGAGTCATAAGGTCTATCGAGGCGGAGCAAAGATAGATATTCAGCCACTAGAATATGCACTTTTGGAATATTTAATGAGGAATAAAGGAAGAGTGGTATCAAAGACTATGATAATGGAACATGTCTGGGAGTATAACTTTGACCCAAGCACAAACATAGTCGAGGCTAGGATATGCCGACTGAGAGATAAAATAGACAAACCATTCAACATTAAATTACTGCATACTGTCAGAGGCTTTGGATATGTCCTTGAAAATAAGAAGAAAATTCTATAATACCGTAAAGTTTAAAATCACTTTATGGCACTCTCTCCTTTTTGCATCTGCCTCGGTTGTAGTTTTTTTTATCGTTTATTATGCTTTATCCGCCAGCATGATGAAAAGAACAGATGAAGAACTCTCGGCATATTTCAAAGAATTTGAACATAGTATCAAATGGAACACTTCCAAGAATAATTCGATAGAATTTATCGAGGATGAATTCATTAATGAAGCAAATGATGAAGGTGCAAATAGAGTTTTATTTATTTTGGTCTCACCACAGGGAGAAATATTGGCCAGCTCAGATTTAAAGGCGTGGAAAGGAATCACAAAAAAGCCTAAAATTCTACTAAAATTTGTTAATAAAGAAATATATAACACTCTCTATTTTTCAACAGAAAGAGGCGATGATGTCAGGATTTACAGTAAGCCATTTGATGGAACGAATACTCTTATTATTGGGAAAAGCCTTACGAAAGAACAATTGTTGCTCGAAATCTACTGCGTAGTGTTTATTTCAGTTTTTGGGTTTCTGCTTATATTAGGGTCTGTTTTTGGCTGGCTTATAGCCAGGCATGCTATGTCAGGAGTTAATCGCGTTACTGAAACAGCTATAGCAATAGAAAATGGTGATTTTACCAGAAAAGTCCCAATCGGCCGAGAGGGAGAAGAAATCAAACATCTGGTTATTGCTTTCAATTCGATGATAGAAAAAATTCAATCCCTTATTTTCGAACTTAAAGAAGTTTCAGATAATATAGCTCATGATTTAAGAACACCTCTAACCAGGATACGCGGACTTCTTGATGTCACAATTAACAGCAATCCATGCTCAGAAGATTATCAGGAGATGGCAGAAGGAATTGCCGAAGAGTGTGATCGCCTAGTACAAATAATTAATACGATGCTAGAAATAACTCAGACAGATTCAGGAGTTTTAGCCATGCCTAAACATAATGTAGATATCATTGGTATTGTAAAGAAAGCCTATGACCTTTTCCTTCCTCTAGCCGAAGATAAAAGCATTGATTTTCAATTTAGTGTACCTGCCCAACAAATAATTTTGAATTGCGATGAGCTACGCTTACAGCGGGTTATTTCAAACATCTTGGATAATGCTATAAAATATAATCAAAGTAATGGCAAAATATTTTTATCTGTACATCAAGAAGCCAATAACATAATAATC
>JBAXXY010000070.1:0-13567 GCA_037127655.1 Lentisphaerota bacterium | reverse complement strand
TTGCCAGACTGCTAACCTCATCATTAGAAAAAGAAGAGCTGGACAGCATTATCTTTGACATAATACGCCATTACACTCATGCCTTGCCCTTATTAAAAGATGAAGAGGAACGCATCAGGGTAATTGAATTAAGTTTAACAGCATTTCAAAAAGCCAAGGACTCCGCTGCTCACCAGGCCGCCCTGGAGATAATTAAAACCGCTGAAAGCCTCCTGCCTGATAACCATTGGGAGCTACATTATAATCTCGCAAAAGCACTTTACATTGCGATGCATGAAGCCTGGTTTTTCAACCATGATTTTGATCGCTCGGATCAAATTTTTGAGGTATTAAGCCGTAAGTTGCAAACGACACTGGAAAAAGTTCCATCGTATCTAATCAAAATTCAGCAGGATACAATGAAAGGCTTATATAAACAGGCCATAGATGTTAGTTTTGATATTCTCGGGCAGTTGGGGCTATCAATTACGGAAGAACACATCCTGGAAGATTGCCAGAAAGAGTTGTCTCTTTCCAATCCCTTGCTGAAAAATCTGGATTACGAGTCCTTGCTTAATCAGCCGATTATAGACGATCCCACAAGAAATGCCATCGCACAGGTAATTGGCGGGGTCGCTCCTACTTCTTTTTTCTACAACCCATTAATCAATTGTTACTTGGCCCTTTACGGCATTCGTCTCTTGTGCGAAGCAGGAGGACTGGAGTATATAGGTTATCCTCTGTCGCTTGGAACCCTGGCATATATTCCCCTAGAAAATGACTATTCCAAGGGCCATGATTTGGCTCTTTTGGGAGTGAGGCTGGCAGAAAGAAATAAGGACAAACGCGGACAGTATTCTGCCACACATGTATATGCTCTATTTACAGTACATTGGAAACGCCCTTATCAGGAAGGAGTAATCTACGGGAGGAAAGCCTTTCAGGGATTACTGGAAAGCGGTGATATTCAAATGGCCGGTTATACCTTTTTTGAAACGATATGCGCCCTATACGAACAGGGTCAGCCGCTAGTAATTGTTCAGTCTGAAATTGATCAGGCATTGCACTTCATAACCAAAACCAAGAACCAGCATGCATTGGGCAGTTATGTTGTTTATCGCCAACTGCTGCGTTCTCTCAGAGGTAAAACTGCCTCCGTAAAGAGTTTTGATGACGAGGAATTCAATGAAGAAACTCATCTGTCAAACATCGGTCAGAATATCATGGCTCTCGACTATTATCATATTTACAAAGCTGTTCTGCTGTATTTGTTCGGTGACTTTAAGAAAGCTTTTGATCACCTTACCAGAAGCGAACCTCTCCTGGCATACATAACCGGGTTCGCTCCCGTCTCTACTCACAACTTCTTTTATTCATTGACTCTCTGTCAGCTTGCATGGCAATCTTCGGAAGAGGAACAGAAAGTTTACTTCGGGAAACTGGAGAAAAACCAGCAGCAGCTCCAGCGCTGGGCTGATGGCTGTCCGGAAAATTTCCAGCATCGCTTCATGTTGGTTAAAGCAGAAATTGAAGCAGTTAAGGGTAATATTCTTGCGGCACAGAACAGTTATGAGGAGTCGATCCGGCTTGCCAATGTGCATGAACATCTGAATGAAGAAGCATTGGCCTATGAATGCGCAGCCTGCAGCTACCATAAATGGGGTATGGAAAAGTTTTCCCGTCTTTATTTCTTTGAAGCGGCAACTCGATACAGTGAATGGGGCGCAACAGCAAAAGTTTCTCAACTTATGAAAGAGCATGCGCTCTATTCGCATAACAATAGGCTGGGATCAAGAGCATCAGACCCCACTGTTTTCTCAACAATCAACGATGGATCGATTGACGCTCTTAGTATCATAAAATCATCACAGGTAATTTCACACCAGATAAATCTGGAAGACCTACTGAAGAACCTGCTTCAGGTACTATTGGAGAATGCCGGAGCTGAAAGTGGATATCTGCTCATTGCCAGGGACGGCCAACTGCTGGTCGAAGCGCGTACTATTAAATCAGGCAGCATCAGAGTATTGGAATCCATCCCTTTGGACAATGCAGAAACTTCTAAGTTCTTTCCTGTATCTATAATTCAATATGTCTCGCGTACATTAAAACCCTTGATTCTGGAAGACTCTTATCTAAAAAAACAGTATTCCACAGATCCTTATATGCAGCAATATCAGCCCCGTTCTCTTTTATGTCTTCCCTTGACATATCAGAATAAACTCAGCGGCATTATTTATCTTGAAAATAGAACTGTGACTGGGGCTTTTACCCCTGCCCATCTGGAAATGCTAAATCTGCTGGCATCCCAAGCCTCAATCTCAATAGAAAATGCCTCCCTCTATGCAAACCTTGAAAAAACAGTTCTCGAAAGAACACTGCAATTGCAGGAGAAAACCGAAGAACTGGAAGTAAAAAAACAGCAGGCAGATATGGCTACCATAGCAAAGTCCGAATTCCTGGCCAACATGAGCCATGAGATAAGGATTCCGATGAATGCAGTTGTAGGATTGTCGTACCTCCTGATGCAAACCGAACTTACTCCGAAACAATACTCATATCTTCACAAAATTGACCTGTCTGCCAAGAATCTGCTCGGGATTATCAATGACATCCTGGATTTCTCCAAGATAGAAGCAAATAAACTTACGCTTGAGGATATAGAATTCAATTTGGAAGAGGTGCTTAATAATCTCTCCACATTGGTTTTGGCAAAGGCTGAAACCAAGGAAGAGCTTGAAATTGCCTTTGATATATCGCCGAATGTGCCGAAAAGACTTATAGGCGATCCTCTGAGATTCGGACAAATACTCATAAACCTTACAGGGAATGCCATTAAGTTTACAGAGAAAGGCACTGTCATAGTCAAAATGGAAGTTGAGAAACAAGCGCTGAACATAATAGGTCTCAAAGTTTCAGTCAAAGACACTGGCATCGGAATGACAGAGGAACAAAAAGCCAGGCTTTTCCAGTCGTTCACCCAAGCAGACATGTCGACTTCAAGAAAATTCGGCGGAACAGGGCTTGGGCTTGCCATATCAAAGCAGCTCGTAGAAATGATGGGTGGAGAGATATGGGTAGATAGCATTTATGGAAAGGGAACAGAGTTTACCTTTAAGATTCCTTTTACGATCATTCCCTGTGAAGTAATAGGCGAGAAGAGTATTCCAGAGATGAATCTGAAGGGTTTGAAGGTTCTCACTGTTGACGACAGTCCAATAGTATTAAAAATTATAGAAAGAGAGCTTCAATCACTTTCATTCAAAGTAGTAACTGCTGATTCAGGAAAGAACGCTATAAAACTCATTGAAGAAGCAGACAAAAATGAACCATATCAGCTTGTATTTATGGACTTTCTGATGCCCGGCATGAACGGCATAGAAACAATCAAACTCATCCAGAAGAGCGACACAATAACCCATAAGCCAAAATTTATCATGCTCACAGCACATACAAGAGAAGATATCATGAGTTCAATCAGTCAAATTCATCTGGACGGATTCCTCCTCAAACCGGTAACAACATCTGCTCTGTTCAATGCCATTATAGAATGCTTTAACGACCAGAAGGCTTCTGTCGCAAAACAAATTAAACAAAAAAAGTTCAGTAAAGAAGGCCTGAAGATCATCAGAGGTGCCAGAGTATTGCTCGTGGAAGATAATGTGATCAATCAGGAAGTCGCTACCGAGATACTAATGCACATGTCTTTGAATGTAACATTGGCTAAAGATGGATATGAGGCTATTGACAAAGCAAATAATGAGAGTTTCGATATTGTGCTTATGGATATTCAGATGCCGAGACTTGACGGCATAGAAGCTACAATAAGAATAAGAAAGAACAAGGATAAGCATGAACTTCCGATTGTCGCCATGACAGCTAATGCAATGATGGGCGACATAGAAAAAAGTCTCCGTTCAGGAATGAATGACCATATTACAAAACCGATTGACCCTGATGTGCTATTCAGAACTTTGGTCAAATGGATAAAACCAATGAATCGGGCATATTTTGAACCTGCACAAGCACCATCTCAAGATAAACCCAAACAAGTCTTTAATTTTGAAGCTCTTAGAGATATCGATACGAAAGTCGGCCTCTCAAGGCTAGGCGAAAATGAAAACTTTTACGGCAATATCCTGATGCGATTTTACAAAGAGAACAAAGACAGCCTTGATAATATAAAAACTGCATTGGCCGCTAAAGATATTGACACTGCCAGAAGAGTCGCCCATACTCTCAAGGGTACATCCGGCAATATCGGAGCGGTTGGACTTCAGGAAGCATCTATGGAACTCGAAGAAGCCTTAAAATCCAACGATAGCACTAAAACAAATGACCTTCTAGTGTCTTTTGAAATGGAGCTCAATAGAGTGCTGGATTCGCTTAAAGATTTTGTTCCAATAAATAACCCCAGCAATCAAAATTCTCCCTTGATTGACGGCAATTCTGAAGAGTTAAAGTCTCTATTGGTCGAACTGGACTTGTTTGTGGAAAACAGCAAACCTAAGCAATGCGGACAAATTTTATCTAAGATTGCATTAACAAAATGGACAGAAGAAGCAACAAAGAAATTATTGGAAATTAAAGAAGTCATAGGTTCGTATGATTTTGAGATGGCCGGAATGCTTTTGAAATCACTAATGAAGGATCTGAATGAAAAACATATCTGACAATCTGGTTCTTATAGTAGATGATTCGCCTATAAATATAAATATACTTTTCAATTCATTGAATGAATTGTACGATGTTACTACGGCTAAAGACGGAGAGTCAGCTTTGAAGTCAATATCAAAGAACCCTCCTGATCTTGTTCTGCTTGATGTGGAGATGCCGGGAATAAACGGCTATGAGGTCTGCAGACGAATCAGAGCAAACGAGAAAACAACTCATATCCCTGTGATCTTTGTTACATCCCTCTCAGGGATTCAGGATGAAATCAAGGGGCTCGGATTAGGTGCCGTGGATTTCATCACCAAGCCTTTCAATTCGGAAATAGTTAAAATAAGAGTAAAAAATCAGCTTGAGTTAAAGGCTCTCAGAGATCATCTTGAGCGTCTTGTTGAGGAAAGGACCAAAGAGCTTGAGCTTAGAACCAAGGAAGTTGAACTTACTCAGGACACCGTTATCGAATGCATCGTAAGCATGGGTGAATACCGCAATACCGAGATTGGGGAACACATCATCCGCACTCAGTCTTATGTCAAGGCGCTCGCCGAAGAGCTTAAAAGAACAGGAGAATTCAAGGCTAAGGCTGCTCCTTAAATGCGTACCTCTGCACGACATAGGCAAAGTCGTTGTTCCTGATGAAATACTCCTCAAACCAGGCAAACTTACTCTAGAAGAATTTGAAATAATCAAGAAGCACACTACAGCTGGCAAAGATATTCTCGCTAGCGCAGAAAAGAAACTTGGCTCAAACTCATTTCTAAGTTTGGCCATGGAAATGGCAGCGACCCACCATGAACGATGGGATGGCAAAGGGTACCCGTATGGTTTGTCAGGATTACAAATTCCTCTTCCAGGCAGACTAATGGCCATCGCTGATGTCTATGATGCCATAGTTTCAAAGAGAGTATATAAGTCACAGATGACACACAAACAAACCGTTAAAATCATCCTTGAAAGCAGAGGAACTCAATTCGATCCAAAGCTGGTTGATGTCTTTGAGCAAATTCAGGATAAGTTTAAGGAAATATCTGTTAAGCAAATTGCCATCACATAGAAGACGCTACATTATTAAAAACTAATATTGAAGAGTGTCATGTCAGTTGTGTCTTCTCATACTTTTAACTATTCACTTTTCGTTATACACTTCTAACTATCTCGCCGTTTTTAATGACGAGAGGCATATATTTGGCGATGTCTGTCATTAACTCAATATTTTCCAGTGGATTGCCATCGATTGCTATCAGGTCGGCAAAAGCTCCTTCGGCTATGATTCCAAGTTTGCCTTCCATATTAAGGAGTTTTGAATTCATATAAGTTGCCGAATTGAGGGTTTCGAATGGTGTCTCGGCGTTCGCTCTTAAAGTAAATTCACAGAGTTCATACTCCATCAATGAACCAAGCAAGTCAGTGCCGAAACCTAAATTGACCTTATTTCTTCTAGCAATCCTTATAGAGTCGAAACTTGCATCTTTAATTTCTTTAAGTTTGAGCATTGATTCTTTTGGAAAACCCAGCTTTTCGCCTTTTTCATAAATAAAATTGTGCACTGATAAGGTCGGAATCATAAAAGCGCCGTTGTCGTGCATGAATTTAGCGGCTTCATCATTTATGAGAGTGCCATGCTCGATTGATCGGACACCCAAACTAACACACCTCATTATTCCTTGCGGAGTATAAACATGAGCCGCAACATAAGTTCCGACATTTTTAGCTTCTTCTACCACAGCCTTTATTTCCTCTTCGGAAAACTGCATATTTACGACTCTGTCATTAGGTGATGCCACTCCGCCAGCCGCCATTATTTTGAGTTGAGTCGCTCCATTTCTGAGTTGTTCTCTTGCTGCCTTTCTTACTCCGTCAACCCCATCGCAGATAATTGAAATTGATGAACCGCATTTAGTCGTATGCGTACCTTCATAAATACCGCTTGCTCTCAATCTAAAATCACCATGACCGGAAGTCTGGCTGAGCGCTTTTCCGCTCGAAAAAAGCCTTGGTCCACGGATGACTTTATTGTTAAGGGCCAGACTCAAACCATAGTCTGCTCCGCCGACATCCCTAATAGTTGTAAATCCTCTCAGAAGCATCTCTTCCATTGCTTTTCCTGCACAAATCTGAATGTAGCTGTCAGGTAGTTTGTCCTGATACAAGTCCACCTGAGCCGCGCCGGTCACATGTGTATGAGCATCAATTAGCCCCGGCATAATTGTCTTGCCTTTAGCATCAATAACTTTATCGGCAGACTGTGAACTATTCTCAGACACAGAAGAGATAACATTGTTCTCTATAAGTATATTCCTGCCTTTGTACAGTTCGTTGTCTTTGCCATTGAAAACATTAGCGTTTTTAATAAGTATTCTCATAAATTATGTACCCTCTTTTGTTGTTGCAGAATGTGATTAGCACTAAAATAAGTTTAGCGAAAACAGAGCGATATAAAAAGAGTTAACACAAATGAAAGTAGAATACGAAGCATATTTAGTTAAAATAATCGGTCGGGTTACGGGTGTGGGATTCAGATATTCCACCCGAGATTTCGTCAATCAATTCTCCGAAACTAGAGGATATGTCCGCAATGTCCGCGAAAATGAAGTGGAAGTTTTAATCCAAGGCAAAAAAGAACACCTTGAAGTGATTCTTGCATGGCTGACACATGGCCCTTCCCATGCAAGGGTTGATGACATAAAAATCAATAAAACCCCACTCTCGGACGAGCTTGGCTATTTTAAAATCAAATAAGGCTAAACCACATGAAAAAAATTATTTTATTTTCAGCGTTCATTTTATTTCTATCTTCTGGCATATTTGCCGGACAACTTTATCAGCTTGGAACGATTAACTCGATGATGAAAGGTTACTATGAAGGAGTAATGGAAATAAATGAAGTCAAGTCTTTCGCCAATATGGGACTTGGTACAACCACTAAGCTTGGCGAAGTAGTAGGGATTGACAGCAAATTTTATCTGGCTGATCCCAATGGCAATGCAAAACAAATGAACGGAAAAACTCAGGTGCCTTACCTTACTGCCGTCAGTTTCTCCCCGGACAACTCATTCAAAGTAGATTATGTGAAGAACTCCAAAGACTTTTATGCGCTTTTAGAGAAAAAACTTAAAGGCGACAACATTTTTTATGCGATAAGAGTTGACGGTTCATTCCAGAGCGTTGAAGCCAGAAGCGAAGACTTTTTAGGTGATGAACCAGTCCCACTAGGTGAATGGATTAAAAATCATCAGAAAAGTTTCACTTTCAAGAATATTTCAGGGACTCTGGTTATCTTTAAATGCCCCGAATGTATAAGCGGCATAGGAGTAGGCGGCTATCATGCCCATTTCCTATCCAATGACAAGAAGGTCGGCGGACATGTATTCGATTTCACTATAATTAAGGGTAAAGTTTCTGTAGAAACTATTTATGAGATGAATTTGATCCTTCCTGAAACTGAAAAATTTCAGAAAGCAGATCTAAGCGGCGCGAATGATAAGAGTGCAGATATGATTAAAGCTATTGAAACCAAGGAGTAGGTCCAATACTTACAATAATGTACAGGCGAATTTTAAACGCCGTCAGACTGATCATCTAATAAAAACTAAAAAGAGAACTTTGGGTCGCTTGTTAAAATGATTAAAATTCTCGATTTTTTAGCTTCAATCAAATAATGTCATGTAAGTTTTAATCTTTTTCTCTTTGAAATTTTCATTTGTTGCTATAGGTTTTATTTTTTTTGTCGAAAATGCAAAAGTTTTTTAACTAAAGTTCTCTTAGTAGGTACTCTAACAAAGTAACATAACTGTTATAAATATGAAAAAAATAGCCATATTAGTCCTGGTAGTTGTCGTTTGGGTAGCAATTGTCATCTTCATTTTTGAGCATGTCAGCAACGATGCTGATACGAGCTGGATACATAAAAAGTTTCTCGATATTTCTTATGCATATGAAAGTCCAAGTGAAAAACTTGACATCTATTATCCAAATGAAGGCAAAGGACCGTTTCCGGTCATCATTTCAATTCATGGCGGTGCTTTTAAGTTTGGCGACAAGGCCGATACAATGCTAAATCCTATGCTTGAAGGAGTTAAAAGAGGATATGTGGTAATTTCAATAAATTATAGATTAAGCGGAGAGGCAAAATGGCCTGCCCAGATAAATGATGTAAAAGCCGCAATCAAATTTATCAGAGCCAATGCTAAAAAATTGAATCTTGACCCTGACAAATTTGCAGTATGGGGCGGTTCAGCAGGCGGAAACCTTGCGGCCCTCGCAGGAACTTCAGGAGATGTAAAATCGCTTGAAGATCCAAATTTTGGACATGCTGATGTTTCCTCAAAAGTCCAGGCGGTTGTTGACTGGTTTGGCCCAATCAATTTCCTTACAATGGACAAACAGTGGGAAGTGATCGGTATTGACGGACAGAAGCACAGTGACGCAAATTCATTTGAGTCCCAGCTCATGGGGCAGAAAATTACTGATATTCCTCAACTCGTAGAAAGTGCAAACCCTGAAGAATATATAAATGGCGACGAACCTCCATTCTACATTCAAAATGGAACAGCCGATAAAGTAATTCCATCAATACAGGGCGAAGAATTTGCTCAAACTCTCAAAGCCAAATCAAAGAATGCAGTCATATTTGAATATCTTAAAGGCGCTGGGCACGGAGATCCTGCATTTGAATCCAAACAAAACCTTGACAAGATTTTTGCTTTCCTTGATAAGTACCTGAAGCAAAATTAAGCAATGCCTTTCGAACACCTTTCTCTTTTTTTTGTCATATTTCCTGTTATAGGGATTTTGACAGGTTTTCTTTCAGGAATGCTGGGTATAGGTGGCTCAGTAATAGTCATCCCTGCTCTATACATAATATTTGAGCGCATCGGAATCCCGCATAGTCAATTGATGCATTTTAGCATTGGCACAGCCTTTAGCATTATGGTTTTTACCTCGATGACCAATGCTGCATCGCATCTCAAACTAAAAAATGTAATTCCCGCAGTCATAAAAAAAATGATTCTTCCGGTAATAATCGGAGTTATCATAGGTGCCTGGGCAATCAAATACATTGACAGCGAAGCTCTAAGCAAGGTTTTTGCTGTGTTCCTCGTATTGATTTCAATAGACTTATTTATTCAATTCAGCCGTTTCATAAAAAGAACAGAAAATGAAGGAACTTTCATTTTTATGATAATGGGTCTGATTATCGGAATCATTTCAGGCATACTTGGCGTCGGGGGAGGTTCGATTATGATCCCGTTTCTTATTTACATGGGATTCAATCCGAAGAGCGTAATCGGGACAAGTGCAGTACTTACTCTTCCCATAGCTCTATGCGGTACGGCAGTCTCTATAATCCACATGACTGACATACACACCGATATTCCAATGTCGGCAGGATTTATCTACTTTCCTGCTTTGATAGCCGTATCCATATTTTGCGTGATATCCGTGCCGTTCGGCGCAAAATTCCTAAATAGAATTCCACAAGACAGAGCTAGACAAATTTTTGCCGTAATTCTTCTTATTACTTCAATCAAAATGCTGATTTTCTGATTCTGAATAAATAATGCCTTGCCTCAGATAAGTTTTAATTGCATTTATTTGCTTCTTTCTCTATAATCTCAGAAAAGATAATAGTCGCATTAATAAACGGAACTAAGCAATGAGCTTTATAAGAACTTTTTCCCTTGCAGTTTTTGCCTGTATCCTTTTGCTGTCTTGCGGTAAAAAATATTCATCCACCAATGATGTAAATAGTAACGATCCCTATAAAAATCGCACGCTCAAAATCATATCTACTGTGATCGGCGGTAAAACTCCTGAAGAGCAAGCTCTATTTGTCAAAGAAATGGAAAGAAAACTTGGCTTCAAGATAAAGTTCTTCAAGCCTCCGACAGATGTAGATAATATTCTCAGGCAGGTATTTTCATCCGGTGAAAGTTATGACCTTATAAATTATTCGACTGACAGGATCCCAATCTTCATTGACGAGGAAGCAGTTATGCCACTGGATGACATTATCACTAAATCCAAAGTCCTGTCTGATCCACAAGTTGTTCCACCCGGAGAATGGGAAATTATAAAATACAATGGAAAAATCTACGGTGTTCCCGCTAAACTCGAAGGTGGGAGACTTCCAATTGTAAGAGAGGATTGGATAAAGGAATTCAATATCAAGGATCCGGTAACAATCGAAGATTGGGAGAATTACTGGAAGCTTGCGAAGGAAAAGAAAAGCGCTTACGGTATATCAACTCAGGGTTTGTACGATTTTCAGCCATGGGCAAGCGGATGGGGGATCAAAGACGGATATGTGATAAAAGACGGCAAGAGAGAAATTCCTTACTCAAGCGATCAAGCAGCTCCTTTTTGGGACTGGATGGCAAAAATGTATAAGGCAGGTTACATAGACCCTAATTTTATTGTAAACAAGATGAAAGATGCCAGGAATGGTTTCTTCGGAGACACAGTGGCTTCGCTCGGGTACTGGGATGCATGGGTAGGCCTTTTCAATAATGCCGAAGAAAGGAGATACAAGGAAGGGAAATTCATTGCTAAAGGCATCAATGGAGTCCCCGGACCAGACGGCAAAGTCATACTCACAAGAGGCGCAAGCAATATCTGGTTTATTCCCTATAATGCCGAGAATGTTGATATGGCCGTTAAATTTCTTGAATACTGGAACTCTCCTGACGGTTATATGATTGGTTCTGTCGGAGTGGAAGGCTATGACTACACGAAAGATAAAGATGGCAAAATTGTCCTCACTGACATAGGCAAGGCAGATGGACTGGACCACGGTTCTCCAAGATCAGTATCTCAGAAATGGACTCCGCCTTTCGGTTATCTGCCGGGAGTTCTCGATGCCCAGAAAATCGTAATGGCAAACGGCACTCCAATGGATACTCCTACTGGTTGGGATGATGCGCTGAAAATTATTGAATACTGGGCTTTCAAAGCAATAAAAGGTGAGATTAGCGGCAAAGGTGCCGTAATAGAAATGAGAAAAGAACTCAAAGAGAAAAATCTTACAGACTAATAATTATGAATAAACTGTTTAAAAACCTCCAATCTGCACGAAAAAATTACATTTTCTATCTGTTTATTTTTCCCGCTGTTTTCTATCTAATTCTATTCGTAATGTATCCGCTGATACATGGGTTTGTAATTAGCTTTCAGAAATACGGATTGCTTGGGTTTAAGAAGTTCGTATGGCTGGACAATTATCTTAAACTTTTCGGAGACATATATTTTTACCAGACGATAGGCAATACGCTTATTATGACTGCAGGAATAGTCCTTATAAGTGTTACTATACCAATCATTTTTGCTGTGGCAATAGACAAAGTGCTCGTCGAGAGAATCAAAAAAACAATTCAAACCACTCTCTATGTACCTTATTTGCTTTCATCACTGATAATAGTCGGAATATTCGTGAACTTGCTAAGTCCGACCGGCCCATTCAACACGCTTCTGCAAAAAACAGGATTGATTAATGAATCAATACCATTCTTTACCAATGGAGTATTGTCACAGATCATGCTTATAATAATGACAGGATGGAAAGATATTGGATACAATACACTTATATATCTTGCGGCGCTTACAGCGGTTAATCCTGCTCTCTACGAAGCCGCATCAATAGACGGAGCAAATATCTTTCAGAAAACAATTCATATCACCATTCCTGGAATTTCAGGAACAATAAAAATTGTTTTTTTGATGACTCTAATGGGAGCAATGAGAACTTTTGATATGTCTTATGTAGTTCTTAATTCAGCAAACTACAAAGCAGCTACAACAGCAATTGTTTATACATATGAACAAGGAATTCTAAAGTTCGATATGGGCCTTGCATCTGCCGCAGCAGGAATAATTTTCTTTCTTTCGCTTTTCCTGATGTTTGTCGTTAAAAAGCTAATCAGGTATTGAAGACTATGAAACTCAAATTTTCTCAAATTGTTCTAATTCTAGTTTTGTCACTCATAGTAATTCTTCTGCTTCTTCCTGTCTGGTTTGCGCTTGTTACATCCTTCATGGCCTCTGTGGAATCATTAAAGGGCGGTCTGCACTTCTGGCCGGAAAGTTTCTCTATAAAAGGATATGAAGTCCTTTTTACTACTGGCGACTACCTCAGGCCTCTGATAAACAGCACAATAGTCACGGTTTTTGGCACTTTCTTTCATGTGATGCTCTGCGCGCTTGCAGCCTACACTCTCATCCAAAAGAATATCCCTTGGCTTAAATTTATGATGGCACTGCTGCTTATAACTATGGCTGTTCCGCAACAGGTGCTTATTATTCCTACTTATTTACTGTATAAACATTTAGCTATGATAAATACATATACAGCTCTGATAGTTTACGGTTTGGTGAGCGGTTTTAGTATTCTCCTGCTTCACAGTTACTTTAAATCTATTCCTTATGACCTTACTGAATCAGCCAGAATAGACGGTGCCAGCGAATTGCAGATATTCTGGAAGATATACCTTCCGATGGGAAAATCCGGATTGATAACTGTCATGGTCATCAATGCTGTGATGAGATGGAATGACTTCACTTCAGCGCTCCTTTTCATAACTGACCCGAACCTCTACACGGTTCAACTTGCATTAAAAACATTAGTAGGTTCGACAGAGCAGGCTTCCTCAAATATCCTAATTACGCCTAATGTCCAAATGGCGGCAGTGATAATAGGTCTTCTGCCATTAGTCATCCTATATTTTATAGCGCAGAAATACATTGTTAAGGGAACAAGCCTTGGCGCTCTAAAAGAATAAAACCAAAGAGAAAATCTTATGAAAAAAACTATTATTCAGAAGTTTCACAAAACTGATAAATTCAGACATATAGAAGTGCCGTTTGAAGCGCCTGAAAATATTGATACGCTGGAGATTAAAATTATTGTCCATAACAAGACTGA
>JBAXXY010000069.1:0-13646 GCA_037127655.1 Lentisphaerota bacterium | reverse complement strand
CCATTGATGTATCAAATGTCACAAAGAGTTTCAACAAGAAAGTTGTTGTGAATAAACTCTCTCTCCAAGTTGAAAAGGGCGCTATTTATGGTTTTCTCGGTCCAAATGGAAGCGGTAAAACTACTTTTTTAAGAATGATTTGTGGTCTTCTTATACCAGATGCCGGAGAAGGAAGCTGCATTGGATACGATATCATTAAAGAACAAAAACTGATAAAGCAAAAAATCGGCTACATGACTCAGAAATTCAGTCTTTACTCTGATCTAACCGTTAGAGAAAATCTTGATTTTACCGCAAGAATCTACGGAGTCCAGAATAGAAAAAAAGCCATAGACAACATCATTGAAGAACATAGACTGGGCCGTTTCAGGAATATGATAGCAAGAAACTTATCCGGGGGATGGAAGCAGAAACTATCTCTTGCATCATGTTTAATTCATAATCCTGTGTTACTTCTTCTGGACGAACCAACAGCAGGAGTTGACCCACTGGCAAGAAGAGAGTTTTGGGACACAATTCAGAAACTTTCGATTGAAAAAGGAATAACGGCCTTGGTTACGACTCATTACATGGATGAGGCTGAAAGATGCGGAAGATTGGCTTATCTGGCCTATGGAGACCTTTTAACCAAAGGCACAATTGACGATATAATTTCAAAAGAAGGGCTTTTTACCTGGGTTGTTAAAGGTAAAAATCTTTTAGATCTGGCAATTGAATTAAGAAAAGCAAAGGCTATCGAACAGGTTTTAGCTTTCGGCAATACCCTTCATGTCAGTTCAAGGGATAAAACTGCAGTCGAATCTTCCCTGAAAGAGATAATAGACAAAGAACATGAATACTATGGCGTGACTACTTCAATAGAAGATGTTTTCATAAATCTAGTAAGTAAGCAGAAGCAATGAAGCTATTTTCTATATCCAGAGCCTATTCTATTTTCTTGAAAGAGTTCATACAGCTCAGGCGCGACAGGCTTACGCTGGCTATGCTTTTCGGAATTCCTATAATTCAATTAATTCTGTTTGGTTTTGCCATAAATAACAAACCCAAACATCTCCCTACCATTCTCAACGCAGGCAATTATTCTGATCCATTTACTTCAAATTTTGTACATTCGCTTTCGGCAAGTGAATATTTTGACATTAAAGAAATGACTTCTAGCAAAGAAGCATCAGAAAGAGCAATTAAAGAAAGTGAGGCTGTTTTTATAATCAGTGTACAGGAAGATTTTTATCGAAAACTTATCAGAGGAGAGAACCCAAAAATCTTGATCGAGGCAGATGCTACAGATCCTCAAATTACAGGCACTGCCTTATCAGTCGCTCAAGAGGCATTCAACAATGCTATGAAAATATGCTTTAAAGGCAATCTTGACTTTCTAGCGCCACAAAAAGGAGGCGCAGAACTTGTTATACACAAGAGATATAACCCTGAAGGAATAATGCAGTTCTCGACTGTGCCTGGACTGTTAGGAGTTATATTAACTCTTACACTTGTGATAATTACATCGCTTTCAATGACAAAGGAAATTGAACGCGACACAATGGAAAACCTTTTGTGTATGCCCGTAACTCCCCTGGAAGTTCTGATTGGGAAAGTCAGCCCTTATGTCGGCATGGGTTTTATCCAGCTGGTATTTATCATGATTTTGACTAAGTATATTTTTGATATCCCGATAATAGGTAGCGTAGTACTCCTGCTGCTTTCAGGAGTGCTTTTTATCATGGCGTGTTTGTCAGTAGGGATTGTTTTCTCTACTCTTGCAAGAAATCAGCTACAGGCAGTTCAGATGACTATATTTTTCTATCTTCCTTCAATTATGCTGTCTGGATTTATGTTTCCTTTTAAGGCTATGCCGTTCTGGGCACAATGCGTAGGCTATGTGCTTCCATTGACGCATTTTAATGTGATTGTCCGCGGAGTGATGCTTAAAGGTTCGACTTTTTCTGACATCCAAAGCCGTATTTATATTATAGCGATATTTACGGTAGTAGTTCTTACTATTGGCGTATTTAAATATAGGCGAACTATCGAATAGCCATTATCGGGCAAAAAAATGTTGTTTTTTCCCTGCTATTAGCTATTTTTAACTCAAGCTTATCATAAACAATAAAACAAAATCTAAGGGGAAACTATGTCCGGACATAGCAAATGGGCAAATATTAAGCATCAAAAAGGCGCTGCAGACCAAAAGAGAGGCAAAATATTCTCTAGAATATCAAAAGAAATTATTGTTTCAGTAAAAACAGGCGGAGCCGACCCTGACACAAACGCCAGATTAAGAGCTGCTGTTCTGGCCGCCAGATCCGCAAATATGCCAGTGGCAAATGTTGAAAGAGCCATCAAAAAGGGTTCAGGCGAAGGTACTGACACAGCCAGCTATGAAGAGATTGTTTATGAAGGCTACGGCACAGATGGAGTAGCTATTCTGGTAGAATGCCTCTCGGACAATAGAAACCGCACAGGCGGGGAAATAAGGTTGATATTCGACAGAAACGGCGGGAATATGGCAGGAAGCGGAGCGGTAACCTGGATGTTTCCCCGTAAATCTCATTTTATAGTTGCAGGCGAAAATGCTACCGAAGATAAACTCCTTGATCTTATTCTTGAAGCAGGAGCTGAAGATCTGATAATTGAAAATGGAACGGCCGAAATCTGGGGGCCAGTCGATGCATTCGATAACATTTCCAAAGCATTGGAAAAAGCCAATATACCAGCCGAAGAAGCAGGATTAACAAGAAAACCTGAAAATTATGTCCAGATAACAGATAAGGACAAAGCATCAAGACTTATTAGACTTGTTGAAAAGTTTGAAGATCAGGATGATGTTCAGGCGGTTCATGCAAACTTTGATATTCCTGAAGAAATCCTCAATTCAATTCAGATTGACTAATCTGCTTTTAAATTTAAAAAATAAAGAGAATAGCACTAATGGTCATTCTTGGTGTTGATACTGCCTTAAGATGTACCGGTTACGGGATTGTAAGCGCTCAAGATGGGACTTTTAAAACGATTGATTGCGGAGTAATCAAGAACAAGAAAGAACTGCCTCACAGCAAATGCCTTTTGAGGCTCTACAATGGAGTTCAGGAACTTGTTAAAACTTTTAAAGTTGATGTCGCGGCGATTGAAGGAGCTTTTTTTGGAAAAAATGTCAGGACAACTATGATACTAGGCTATGCCAGAGGAGCTGTAATGACCGCACTTGCCGACCTCGATATACCAACTTATGCATATTCTCCCAAGGAAGTCAAAATGGCAGCTGGCGGTACAGGAACAGCTTCAAAGGAACAGGTGGCAGTTATAATGTCATCAGTTCTTGGCATAGATATTTCTGATCTTGAATATGATGCTACTGACGCTTTGGGCCTGGCTCTGTGCCATGCAAATAGAGCAATCAGGCAAGATTCAATTTATACACTAAATAAACCTATCTAAAGGAAAATGAATGAATAAACTTCTTACTACAGGAAAAATATCCCCGTTTGTAGCAGGTGTTTTGATGGCGTTCCTTTTTATGATCACTGCTTATATTTTAGACGACTGCGCCGGGGCCATAACGGCTTACTCAAATATAACTGATAAAGTTATTGGTCTCTATAATGGAAATACCCCAAGCATTTCCTGGGAAGAAATCTTTCTAGTTGGAGTTCTTTTAGGTTCATTTGTGTGTGCTCTCGTGACTAAACAATTCAAACTTCAGCTTTTCCCCGAAGATCACTTATCAAAAGGCCCGGCTTACTACCTTACTACAGGGCTAATTATTAACTTTTTAGGCGGTTTTTTAGTTATGTGCGGTCTTATAATTGCTGGAGACTCATTCCTGAAAATGTGGAACGACGCTTTGGGACTCTTTATTATAGTCGGGCTATTCCTGATAATAATGTTCATTGAGTCTGTAGTTATAGGCACAATGCTTTCTGTAAAAATTGAAGAAAAGTAGGCAATGAAATTATGCACCCTTTAGAATTGACCGGCACATATAAACTTCTGGCGGCGCTCCTGGTCGGATTCCTTTTTGGTTTTGTGCTGCTCCAATGCGGTCTTTCAAACAGAAAAACTTTTATGGACCAATTCAGCTTCAAGGACAACTCTTTTGCCATAATATTTTTTATATCTGTGGCTATAGGTGTCCCGGTTTGTTACTTCCTAACGAAATACGGAATAATCAAACTTCATCCGACAGACTATAAGTTTTGGCCAATTGTCATAGGCGCCCTTTTTACAGGTTTAGGATTGGTTTTGTGTGGACATATTCCGATTACGGCTATTTCTTCATTTGGTTCCGGTAAAATTTACTCGCTGTGGATTTTTATCGGGATGCTGGCAGCCTTCCCGGTAATTAACCTGGCAAGACCTATTATCAATGATTACATTACGAATAAAACTGACCCTGTAGATCTAAATCTCATTTCTCAAAATTCGCTTTTCTTTCAGGGGCATACTGCGATGCTTTATATCATCCCGATTGTATGCCTTGTCTTGGCCTTATTCTTGAGGCTTATTCAACGCTCATCAGGCGCTAAACCATCCAAAAAGAAAGAAGATTCCAAGTAAACCCCATGTTTTTTAGATTGTCACATATTGCTATCGGCAAAAAAGGCGAAAAAGCAGCAATAAAATTCCTAAAAGCTAAGTGTTTTGACATACTTTTCAGAAATTTTATATCAGATAATAGAACGGGCGAAATTGACATAGTTGCCAGAGATGGAGAGATATTATGCTTTGTAGAGATAAAAACTCGCCATTCCTCAGTTCATATAGACAATTCTTCTGAAGAAACATGGCTTAGAAAACATCAGGCAGATAGAATTATAGATGCAGCAAACGATTATTTGACAAAAATAAGAACTCCGGCAGTTAAATATCGCTTTGACCTTATCGAGATCGAATTTGGACGACTGGGACTTAAAAATATAAGTCATTGGGAAAAGGGTTTCGGAATGAAAGAAAGTTAATTTATTTCTTAATATATGGAGGAAAACATATGAAGCAGTTATTCGGAACAGATGGAATAAGAGGTAAAGCAAATACTTATCCAATCACGCCTGAAATTGCCTTACAATTAGGAAAAGCATTGGGCAGGTACTTCAAAGCCGATAGAGAGGGATATTATAAAGCCGTAATCGGCAAGGATACAAGACTCTCTGGGTATATGCTTGAGAGTGCTATAGAAAGCGGACTAGTCAGCATGGGAATGGATGCAATGTGCGTAGGCCCGCTTCCGACTCCGGCAATTGCCAGACTTGTCAAATCCTTCAATGCAAACTGTGGAGTTATGATTACAGCATCACATAATCCTTACGAGGACAATGGAATAAAACTCTTTGGCCCAGATGGTTTTAAACTCCCCGATGCTGAAGAACTCAAGATAGAAAAAATTATGTTCAGCGGTGAAATAAACAGCGAACATGTGGTGACTAAACTTCTTGGCAAGGCACACAGGATTGAAGACGCTAAAGGCAGATATGTAGAATTTGCAAAAAGCACCATTAAAGATCACAGTTTAAAAGGATTAAAAATCGTTCTTGACTGCGCAAATGGCGCCGGTTACTGCATTGCCCCATGGATATTCAGAGAACTAGGTGCTGAAGTAATCAAAGTAGCAACAGAACCGGATGGGCTTAATATCAATAAAAATTGCGGGGCAATGTACCCAAGCAATATTTCAAACCTGATAAGAGAACATCAGGCAGATGCCGGAATATGTTTAGACGGCGATGCTGACAGAGTCATAATGCTCGACAGCAATGGAGCTGTAGTAAATGGAGATAGAATCCTTGCGATGTGCGCTTTGGATTTCAAAGAAAGAAATCGTTTGTCGAATGACACATTAGTAACTACAGTGATGAGTAATTTAGGCTTAAAACATGCTATGCAAAAAGCCGGAATCAATATGGAAATCACTCAGGTCGGTGACAGATATGTAATCGAGAAAATGAGGGATGGAAACTTTAATCTCGGAGGTGAACAGTCCGGGCATATCATATTTATGGATTATGTAACAACTGGCGATGGCATCATTACAGCCCTTCATGTACTAAGAATGATGCTGCAAAAGCAAGCACCGCTGGCAGAGCTTGCAAATTGTATGGACGAATTCCCTCAGAAATTAGTTAATCTGAAAGTTAAAGAAAAGCTCCCGATTGAAGAAGTTCCTGAACTTGATGATGAGATTAAAAAATGCCAAGCTGAACTAAAAGACAATGGCAGAGTTCTTGTAAGATATTCAGGCACAGAAAATTTACTGAGGATCATGATTGAAGCAAAGACTTACAAATTAGCTGATTCATGGTTAAAAAAGATAACTGCGATAGCTGAAAAAAAACTGAAATAAACAACATCTTTTGCAATGAAAATCACATTTATTAAATCTGGCTTAAAAGCAAATCTAACACCATTGGAAAATTACTCCGACAGGATCGGAGAATTCCCTGTCGCAGGCTCTTTTCTATCCGATTTACAGTCAAAAAGACTAGAGAAGTATTTAGTAAACACATCATCTGAAGTTCTAATTCGCACAGATTTCTGGCCTTCAAAAGCCATGTTGTGCGAAATAGACAAAGGAGCAATTGGAATAATTTCAGATAACGCCGGCTCAACTCTCCTCGAAGTAATTAATGGAGGTTCGGCATCTTCAATTGATAAGGATTCAATAATTATCAATTACAGTTGGGACTTTATAAAAATCAATGAAGAAGTAATTCTGGAACTTACCGAATCATCTATTTCTGGGACAATCAGAACCGGCGCCACAATTGACGGGAATATTGTGCTTGGCGAAGGAAGCGTAATCCTTCCAGGAGTCTATATCGAAGGTAATGCCATTATCGGCAAGAACTGCAAAATAGGTCCAAACTGTTACATCAGAGGAAGTACTTTCATTGGAGACGGCTGCCATATCGGACAGGCTGTTGAAGTCAAAAATTCACTTATTATGAACAAAGTGAGTATCGGGCATTTAAGCTATGTCGGCGATTCTGTTATCGGTGCAAATACGAATTTCGGGGCTGGAACTATTACTGCAAACCTTAGACACGACGGTAAAAACCATAGAAGTATAGTAAACTCGGAACTCATAGATACCGGAAGAAGAAAGCTCGGAGTAATCGTCGGCGAAGGAGTCCACACAGGAATAAACACCACTATCTACCCCGGAAGGAAAATATATTCCCACGCTTCTACTCTCCCTGGAGAAATCGTAAAACACGACAAGCTTAAATAGATCCTTGCCATCGCTAAAACAAATCGGTCAAAAAACATGAACGAAAATGATACAATTACGGCAATTTGCTCTGGTATAGGCGGTTCAATTGCTCTAATAAGAATTTCAGGTTCCAAAGCCCTGCAAATAGGCAATACCGTCTGGAAAGCTAAAAGGCCGTTATCACTAGAATATTCCAGAAAGTTAATTCTTGGAAAACTTCTTCCATGTTCCAATAGCCCAGGGGAAACTGCCTTTGCAGTATTTATGAAAGGTACCAATACCTTTACAGGAGAAGATATTGTAGAAATACACGCGCACGGCGGCTCAACTAACTCTAGACGAATCCTAAAAGCCATTATTGAATGCGGAGCAAGGCAGGCTGAGCCGGGGGAATTTACATACAGGGCATTTGCTAATGGCAAAATTGATCTAACACAAGCCGAAGCTGTTTGCGATTTTATCACAGCGCATAATGAAACGGCTCTTCATATGGCTGAAAGACAGATGGATGGAACCCTCGGTAGAAATATTAAGGCTATCAGAGAGGTCTATTTAGGAATCCTTGCCGAGTGCGAAGCAAGGGTTGATTTTCCTGAAGAAGAACTTGATTTTATTCCGATAAAAGAACATCTGAAGATGATTAACACATCAGATAATGAGTTAATTTCTCTCTACGAAACAAGGTACGAAGGCAAAATCATCAGAGACGGCGTAAGAATCGTCATAGCAGGAAAACCCAATGCCGGTAAATCATCTCTAATGAATCTGCTCCTTGGTTATGACAGGGCGATTACAACAGATATTCCTGGAACTACAAGAGATACGCTGGAGGAGTTTGTAAACATCAGAGGAATTCCAGTTAAACTTATTGATACGGCAGGTCTTAGATATTCAGATGATATAATTGAATCTTTGGGCATCCAAAAGACCATTGACTCTATGCAATCATCTCAAATAGTTCTCTGGTTACTTGATGCTTCATCTAATATTAATGATGAGATATCTTCAATGAAAAATTATCTAAAATCCGATAATAATGTCATAACAGTCTGGAATAAAAGTGACTTACTTGCTCAAGGCGCGCTTCTTCCAGAAACAGGACATGAAACTGCAGCTATATCGGTCAAGAATGAATCTGGCATTGATAAACTTCTTGATATTATAGAGAGCAAAGTTTTGGGGCAGCGCCATCTGGAAAGCAATGAAGTAGCAGTATCCCAAAGACATGCCAATTTTATCAGGCAGGCTCTGGATACAATCCCTGATATAATTAACAACCTGAAACTAGAAAACTGGGAATTGGCCTCTATCGGATTAAAGAGTGTAACAAATATGCTTGGGGCAATCACAGGAGAAGATGCCACACTCGACATCTACGAAACAATTTTCAGCAAGTTCTGCATCGGAAAATAACTTTTGCCTATTTTTTGATGTACCTGCCGGGAATTTTAATAAGCGAAGGCGCGTCCAAACCGTGGCATATTGAGATTTCAGGCGCGGGACCAATAATTTCAAAATTATCTTTGTCAGAACCAGTAATTCTTATCCTTAAAGAGTGAGACTTTTTAATCAAATAAGACACAGGAAGCAGATTAAAGGTGACCAGACTCTCCTGAGTTTGAGACAGAAATGAGGAATCCTTTCTCGCAAAACTATGGGTCGGATAAGGAACTTCATACGGGGCCTGTAAATTATTTATATTTTTGTGAACAGTTCTAAACAAACCTTCAGTGATATAAGCCATGTTGCCTGTAGTAAGCATATCACCCAGATAAACAAATAGTTGAATATCTGGAATATTAGATTTTATGTACAATGAAATTACGGGAGTTCCAGTAATTTCAAAGTCTTCTTCAAAGGGCGGCGTGGCATATATAAGAGATAGGTCATCCTGCTCTTCTGATGAATTATAAGCAACAGGGTGGCAATCGACCTGGAGAAGAGATTCCCATCTGCTGTAAGATCCTGAAGTCGTTCGGTAATTAAATTTTATTTTATCTTCTCCGCTAATCTTAGAAGGCGAATTTATTATGACCATATTGTTATTTCTAAGGTAAAAACTATGAAATGCCGTGTCAGCAGGAGGCCATGAATAAGATGATTGCCATGAATTTTTAGCCATAGTGTAGTAGTGGACGCTATCTTCTGATCCGATGCCGTTGTCAATATTTTTAACATGATAATTCATAAATCTGATAGATTCTGCAATAGGGTCAAATTTAGAATCCCTTCTGCGGCTTGGAAATGGCATAAGCGACATATATCGGTTGTTTGACCATCCTCCCAAAATCAGCCTGCTCCCTTTCGTCTGCACATTCATGAACCTTTTTATCGCACCCAGAGAATACGCTCCATCGAACCAACCAGATATAGAGCATATAGGCACATTAGAGGTGTTAAGTTCTTTCAGATAAAAATGAGGGCTTGAAGTGCTTATTGCGCCGCTAAGAATCTGGTCATCTCTAAAAGTTAAATTTTTGATCTGATCGTAGGTGATAATTTGTACCCTTTCGCTCTTAATAGAATGCCTTAATTGCGATCTTAATTTCCAGCTTTTTGAAGCAGAGGCCGTGCCATTGGTTACGAGCATTAAGAAGAGTCTCCTAATTTCAGGGATAAGAGAAGGGATTTCTTCTATGTCTCTGTAATAGTTGAAAAAAGCCCAATAATATAGGAATTTATCATTCTTGACTCCGCCTGTGCATATCAAGTCTGCATAAACATCGAAAGCAGAGGAAGCAAAAACTGCAGCCTTAACTGATGGATGATGCTTGGTTAACAAGAGTTCAGCTGCTACAGCGCTGTATCCATTCCCGTAAAGTATAGTCTTTCCATCGCACCAAGGTTGCTTTACTATGTAATCAAGAACCTCATAAGCATCATTAATATCATTTTCTGACCACTCTCTTATTCTTGTGCCAAATGAAGCTCCTGAACCTCTCTGATCAATATTGACAATGGCATAACCATTATTCAGCAATTTTTTGATCCTTGATTTATAAAAATATCTGTTTGAGCGTTCAATAAAATACTTAAAAGGCCATCGCAGAGCGTATCGTCTGGTGGATCTGGTTTGATGAAAAATTGCCGGCAGTTTTTCGCCAGGGCTGAAGTCTCCCGGCAGATAAATGTCAGCGGCTATTTTTACTCCATCTCTCATCTCAATATATAGAGAATTGAGCTTAATACCTCTATCATATGCGAAGATAGATTCTTTGTTATGCCACCAGGCTTTATCAAAAATTCTTTTCATGGCTTATAGCTGGTTTATTCATATTTGAAACACAAATAATAACTAGTTTAGATTCATAAAGCTAGATTTCTTTAATCTTTTATCAAGATAGAACAGCTCTTAAGAAGCCGATCGTAGATTAGTTTGGAGTCGCTTTTAATATCTGAAATGTTCGTCTTAAGTTCTGTGTAAATGAAAATATTTAACCAGAGCCACTCATCCTTTTCGAGTTCTTTAAGGGAGGAAACAAAATCTGAAAAACTTTTAATGCCATGAAGTTTAAGCACAAATGATTCTCTCTGGCTTTCAGAAACTGAGAATAAATCTTTATTGATATTGTAATCAAACACATACTTATCCCATTTAAGCATTCTCATTTTGTATGGATCAAAAGAGTTTGGCTCTGTCACATACCCACCTTCAACTTTAACTTTTAAGGAACCTAATGATGTATCTAAATTAGCTTTCTTAAATGGAAAATTATCCTTTGAACTCTCAGAAACAAACTTGTGCCAGAACCATGTGCTATCCATCATTAGCGGTTTGGCCTGCTTGGTGGAGTAAACAATACCAAGACTTTCACCAAGCCCTTTTTCAAAAAACATACCGCACCCGATAGAATCAGAGGTTTCTTTATCTTTTGAGAAATAAAGCTTCCCAAATTTGTAGTAAGTAACAGATGTGGAAGGGACTAAATACCATGAAGTAAAGTCAGGGCGAAATCTGTCCCATGGTCTTTTGGTAAGTTTAGCGTCTGAAACAGATAGCTTTGCTACCTCTTCGCAGAGATATCTGGGAATTATTTTTTCTGAATCGTCTTCCATATTTTCTATTCCAATCTGAATTCAAGTTGGTCTGATTCTGATTCCATAAATGGTTTAAATTTCGTGTAAAGCTCATCAATTTTCTGGATATAATATGCTGTATTCTCATTCCTCTTTTCAGGCGCGTCTTTCAATAGCTGGCAGTTATCCACAACTGATACTTTTTTCTTGTTTCCTACTACATAATAAGCAATCTGATCGCCTTGCTTATACCCTCTATTTGACTTCAATGCAAGTTCATAGGCAGCAGAGCGTCTGGTTGTTCCTTGTGTTATTTTTGCCTTATACCCTTCAGGTGACTCACTTAGCGTCTCTGATTTGGAAAGTTTACTTAATGGAAAAGCGCTTGTTTCAATTTTATATTTATAATCATCTGTGACCTTTTTTAGTTCATCGCCATCCGAGCACAACAAGATTCTAATTATATCTTTTAGGTATGCTCTGATGAATGGCTCTACGCCTCTTGACTTCAAAGCCGCTCCCGTAATCGACATTTCGCCATCTTCTGACAAGAGGGCATAGTTTTTGCTCTTGTAACAAAACATTTTTTTATAGATGGAATCCAACTCTACTTCTATGCCTTCTGGAAGAACATTTTGAATATCTGATTCAAGTTTTGCAGGAGAAATAGACGAATTAAGAGGAGGCTGGAAATAGATGCCGTCAGTGTCCATTTCGATGACTTTTGCATTTATCTTCTGCAGATAATTAAGCATCATTGTAAGTATCTCTCTTCCTCTTCGTGTAACTCTTTCAGCTGCAGAATAATCATTGAATGTTCCCTGACTGAAAGCAAGATAACCATAGAATGAATTGATCAGGATTTTAAAAGCTGTCTGCATCGAGTTGTATGAATCCTTGTCAGCAGAATTTTTGGACGCTTTTTCCATATCTTTGGCATTCAATCTTATGTCCCTGAGCTTAGAGAGAAACGAACTGAAAACCCCAAGCGTATCAGATGATGCTTTTATATCCTCCGATATCATAATGGATGGATAAAGCGATCTGATATCGCAATGCCAGACATTCTCAAAGATGCCAGATTCAAAGGCTTCAGTCAGGGCGCCTTCAAAGCTCTTTGAAATATCTGATAATCCAAAGGACTCTTTCTTTGATATGTATTCTCCGACAAGCATAGCATCAATTCTCGATGCGTTACCCCTGGTAATAATGTTCTGATATGAAAAAGGCTGTAGCTGCGCCTGATGAAAAAATGATGGCGATAAAATTCTGGATATTGCATCAGTTTCCCTTACATCATCAAGCGCGTATTTAAGCAATTCTTCTCTATTGTTTTTGTAATAATCTTCGATGTTTGCTACATCAATATAAGATCTGTCCTTAGATGCTACATTGAAGTGAATTGCTAAAGATTTAAGCCCATAACTTTCTAGATTTCTATGACTCACATCATATAATTGAGCCAGAAAATATGTATCTACAATGTGTCTGCCATAAACTTCATACCTCTTGTAGGAAGTTGTTTTTTCTGCAGCTGAAAACCGCGAATTCCGTGATTTGATTACTGAACCATCTCTTCCAAGATTTAACTTTACCTTCATCATTTTTGCTCTGGTTTCAATAAATGGCAGGTCAAACCTGAAAACATTATGCCCTTCAAGAACATCAGGATCCCTTTCCTTAACAGCTGAAACAAAGCCCTCAAGAATATCCTTTTCGGTCATGTTATCATCTGCCACCAAGCACTTTTCCCATCCAGTAGAATCTCTCATGCTTATGACAATTATCTTATCGTCAGGTCTTTCTGAATTAGAGAAGTCAAAGCCTTTTGTTGTAAGAGTTTCAATATCAAATTGAAAGCGTCTTATATCCGAGTATTTCATATTTCTAAAGAGGCGAATATTTAATGAAATAAGAATCTGCTGCTGAATATCGGTAAAAAGCCGGTAAGGTGAATTTGGCGATGTCGGCAAAAGTTTCATGTTTTTCTTCAAATAAGCCACGGCTGATTCATAATCTTCTAAATTGTCGAATTTCAGCAGGTATTTGAAAAATGCAGTTCCATTTAGTTTTATCGTCGCATGAGGGATCTGAATACTTTCTCCGATTGCTGAATCAGAGGCAATTAAAAACGGCGAAAAATCTATTAATCGGGTATTTAACTTACCATTCTCACGGATAAATATTTCGGCCTTGCCTGATTTGTGGTATTCGACAGAAGTAACACAGCTTACAGATGAGAAAATGAGTTCATTTATAGTTATATTTATATCAAAATCATTCATATTTTTCCTGAGTGGAGATTTCTAATTTTCGAACACTTTATCGTGCTTTCCTTCTATTAACCAAGCAAATATTCTAAAAAATCAGGATTCTATAAGGATGTTCATTAATTGTTTATTATCTGATAATTCATCGGCAATAT
>JBAXXY010000068.1:0-13757 GCA_037127655.1 Lentisphaerota bacterium | reverse complement strand
CACTCATTATTATATATCGAGTAACCTTTATGCCCCACTTGTTGATGAAGAGCCTCGGTTTGAGAATTACTGCGAGTATTTTTTATAATTTACATGGCAAAGACAAGAAAATGATTATACTTGGTAGGCACACATAGGTAAGTCATTTGCTGAAATGGCAATAATATTTAAGCATTGGAAAAAATATGAAATACAAGCGAAGAGTCTATGAAGTAGAGGCTGTTCAATTCAAAGGTGAAAATTTAGAAGAAGTAGCAACATTTACAGATGCTATGGTCTCAGATAACAACTTTGAGCATGTTACACTAATGCTCAAACCTAAGGGTCATTTGAAGCTCAATTTGGGAGATTGGATCGTAAAAAACGAGAACTCTGGGTTTACTAAGATGAGCAATGAGATATTTGAAAAGAACTATGAGCTTGTAGAAGCATAAATATTTCCAAACTACAGTGCACTTAGCTTTTTATCGCCCAACGGAGCTTTGCGCTAGTTGCTCTCGGATTTGTACGGCGCTCTTCCGAAGAAGCGCGGATAACTTCACGGGCAATCTGAGAGTAGATTCCATCGCGGTATCCTTCCAGAAAAGACTTCTTCACGCGACGGTCTTCACCGGAATGAAAAGTTAGTATAGCTACACGCCCGCTTTCTTTAAGGCATCCGGGCAGAAGGTTGAGAAATTGATCAAGCACAGTAAATTCATCATTTACTGCTATGCGCAATGCCTGGAATGTACGCTGCAATGATTTTTTAGTTTCTTCAATTCGAGTATCCTTGGGAAGATTCTGCAAAGAGTGAGTTATCAAATTCATCAAGTGTTTTGTTGTATCAATGAGTTGATTATTTTTAAATATCGTCTTTGCGATTACGACGGCATGAGGTTCATCGGAGTTTGTGATGAGGAGTTCAGTTAATTCCTCTTGAGTGATTGATTTGAGAAACTCTGAGGCCGGTTGTCCCTTACTTGGGTTAAGACGAAGATCCAGAGGAGCATCTACTTTAAAAGAAAAGCCCCGGGCCGGATTATCCAACTGCATTGATGAGACTCCAAGGTCAGCAAGCACAAAATCAAATGCTCCGCCCGCTTCTGGCAATAGGTGTGGCAAACCTGCAAAGTTCATTCGCTTAACAAAAAGAACATTCTCTGCAAAGCCAAGTCCGCGCAAACGAGCTTCAGTCCTAGGCAGTTCCAACGGATCTACATCAATGCCAATGAGCCGTCCTCCGGGAACAATCAGTTTGAGCAGTTCCTGCGCATGTCCGCCAAATCCGAGAGTCGCATCAAGCCCAATCATTCCAGGTTTTGGAGAAAGAGCTTCTAGAACTTCTTTGACAAGAATCGGGCGATGCATTCCAGCAGGAGTTTTGCCTTGATCTATGATTTTCTTAACTTCGTCGGAATACAGCTGAGGGTTTAATTCCTTGTATTTTTCTTCAAAGCGTCTAGGATGAGACCCGCTGTACCTCACTCTGCGTTTCTTAACAAAGTCGCTATCAGTCATAAGATTCTTATATTTTGTAGGTTTGACGAAACATAACAAACATCATTTTCAAGTAATATTTAAACCGTTTCATGAAAAGCATTAGACCATGAGTAGTAAAAAAATAAAACCAGATGGTAACTAAATAGACTGCCAGCCATACGCTGAATTTGGACATTTTAGCAGGTTTGAGCAGGACATGCATGCCGTTGTAGTAGTCATAGTTGCGTGAAATATTTACTCCTTTTGCCAAGAGCTGGTTTGTCAATTTTGTCCCAGGCAGCGGAACCATCGCAAGAATTTGAAGATAGGTAATTCCCCACTCGCGTAATTTACGAATTCCTCTAAAAAACGACCAGAAAGTATCAGTGTCAATTCCAGCAATAGTCATTGCCAATGTATCAATCCCCTGGCTGTGAAGTTTAGAGAGCCCATTACTGATGTCTTCTGGTGTCTGCCCTTTGTGAATTGATTTTAGAGCAATGGCATCAGTTGACTCAATACCCAGGCAAACAACTATGCAACCGGCGTTTTTCAGCAGCTGAGCTGTTTCGAGACTGGCATCGGCTACGCGCATTTGACAGACCCAGCCTTTTGGAGGTATGAGATTTTCAAGCGGCATCCGCCTTAACATTTCATTGGCTATAAGCTGACTTTCATGAGTGCCAAAAAAGTTGTCATCTGCAAAAAAAATAGTGCAGTTTTCCCAGAACCAGGTGTAGTTATCTCTCAGCGTCTTAAGCTGAAGCATACGAGATTGGATCGTTGTGAAACGATATGGACCAAAAAAGTTTCTCACTGCACAGAAAACGCAATCATAGGGACATCCACGGCTGAACATCAGGGGTAGCTGATGTATCTTCTGATGCCCGCGAATAGTTTCAAAGGCAGGCAAAGGCAAGGCTGAAAGTTCATCACTGGTCAAAAGTTCCTGATCAGGGTTGTGCTGTCTGATATTTGTCTTGGTTTTCCATGTGATTCCAGGCACATTTTCCCATGAAATATTTTGTTCTATAGCCTTAAGGAGAGCAGGAAAAGTCTTATCTCCTTCGTGTCTTACGACCGCATCAGCGCCAACTTCTAGTGATTCATCCGGCAAAACAGTGGCATGCGGACCGCCAACCAGAATAGTTCCCTTATAACCTGCTTTCCTGAGCTCTTTAATCATGACATAAGTGGGATTAGCAGTGCAGGAGATAATGCTAAAACCGATTAAATCATAACTAAGCAATTCCAGCCAATCAAATTTCTGAACAGTTTCAACGAAGCATTCGACACTGTAGCCTAACTGTTTCAGGATGGCTGCCAGAAGCGGGATTCCCCGTCCCATCTTAATTAATGCATAAATATTGAGACGATCGCGGCTGGACATTTCTACTAAAGCAATTTTCATCTGATATATATCCTCTCTTGAAGCTGTCTTCATAGATATTTATTGATAATGCAAGAAATACGCTAATGATAGTCTCCTACTGATAGGAAATTTTCTAGAGCGTTTAATGTTTCCTGCTACAAAAGGAAAAAGAAACCTTTTAAAGGTAGCGGGTTTTGACTGAAAAGCTACGATGAAAGAAGATGTAGATGATTATTGGCGGTAAATAGGCGAACTCTTGTCGGTTTGACTTGAAGGGCCAAATCCAGATCTTTTCTTAATCTTATAACCTCTATGTTGTATGCTTGTTGCAGTATTTAATGATTGAAAAATCCTGCTTGGATTATTTAAATTGCTATCATGCCTTTTTAAGGTTAAATCGATAAGTATTTTTTAAATCATTGGTAATAAATATATAACGCATTACTGTCTTTCTCGTCACATATACCAATAGATTCATTCCCTGGCAGGAATGGTTCGCAAATATTGGAAAATTTTATAGCTCAGGAGAACTTATGCCAAGTAGTCTTTATGTAGGTAATCTTTCCTACACAGTAACAGGGGATTCTTTAAACAAGATGTTTTCAGTTTTCGGAACAGTCGAATCAGCAAAAGTAATAACAGATCGTGAAACAGGTTCATCAAAAGGCTTTGGCTTTGTTGATATGACTAATGCCGAAGATGCTCAAAAAGCAATCAAGACATTAGACGGAACAGAAACAGACGGCAGAAAGATTGTTGTAAATCTTGCTAAGCCTAAAGAAGATAAACCTCGCAGTAGCGGCGGCAGAGATGGCGGCTATTCTTCTTCTCCTCGTAGAGAAGGCGGGTATTCTTCCCGTAGGTAGAGGCTAGTTTTAGTTTCGATACGATAAAGCAGTGCAAACTCAGGTTTGCACTGCTTTTTTATTTCAGCTTCTAAGCGAATTGGAATTATGAAGGAAAACAATCTTCCTCTTGATAAATTCGAAGCTCAGAGCTTTCATATATTACTGAGGTTATAGCGTAATTCGAAAAATGAGGTAATTGATGAGGAATGCAGTCGCAATTTTAATTCTGATGGTTTGTTCGCTAACTCTAGTGGCGAAAGAAGTTATTCTTGTGCAGGGGGCTATGGATATGGAAGTTGACCTCTTGATAAAAGCTCTAAAGAATCCAGAGGAAGAGACTTTTGGCTCCTGGACTTTCTGGAAAGGGAATATCGGCGAGAAAGAAGTAATAGTATCAAGAACTGAAATAGGTCTTGTTAATGGCTCTGCTGCTACTGCCATAGGGATAGAGAAATACAAACCCACAATAGTCATTAATCAGGGAACATCAGGCGGTCATGCTAAAGAGCTTCATGTGGGAGATATAGTTCTTGGAACGAAAATCTTTAATATGGGTGCAATGCAGTCAGACAGGAAAGAGTATGGAGTTGCAGAAAACCCGAGAGACTGGAAGTTTTTTGACCAAGTGCAGAGTTTGAGGGTTAATGGGAAAGTGCAGGAACACAAATATTTCGAAAGTGACAGCAATCTTATATGTATTGCAAAGGAAACAAAATATGGTCACGGCAAAGTCGTGGAAGGAACTATAGGCTCAGCAGACCAGTGGAATAGAGAGCTTGAAAGAATAAAATATTTGAATGCCACTTATGGCACTACTGCCGAAGAAATGGAAAGCGTAGCTTCTGCTCAGGTGGCAAAAGCTTTCAACCTTGAGTTTTTATCTGTAAGAGTATTATCTGATTCAGAACCATACAAAGAGGATTTTAAACCAGAGACAGCCTCATGGTGTCAGGAATATGTCATAAGCATAATCAAGGCAATAAAATAGAATTAAAATCAGTGGTTGATATTTTGTTCTTTTTTCATCTCTTCTATTTTCTTTTTCATCTCTAAAAGCTGTTCGGGAGTAATCTGGTCGAAATATTCGTCATAGTCTTTCAGGTATTCGCTTCTATTTTCTTCGGCTAGAGCAGCCCATTTATCTTTAGGTATATTTAATGAATCCAATGTTACTTTGTCAGCATTGGGCATAAAAGCTCCCAATCCGTGCAAAGCTATCCATGCAGGATCATAATTGTGTAGAGTGCTTCTGTCCCATTCTGCTGCTTTTTTCAATAACTTCTTAGAGTTTTCAATATTCTCGAATTGAATACTTCTCAAAAGATCGGGCAACTGAGCGCTCATAGCATCGACAGAGTCCTCCACTGATTTGTCAGTACATTTTTTGACATCATACCACATTCTAATTCTTCCTGCATAAAGCCAGAAAATTGCATCGTCATCCTTATTCTCATAAAAGAAATACCTGGAAAGAAAGAAGAATACGGCTGGGCAATATTGGTCAGAATGGTCAACTATTTCTTTAGCTGTCTGGGCTTTAACTTTATCATTGCCGTTCAATAATGAGTCTATAGCCTGCATTTCCCGTTTCGTGTCAATCTGAGCGTAAACTCCCTGAGGTTGCACTTCATCAGTTTCTGCGAAAACTATTGGGCAGACCAGAACGAAGCATAAAACCATTATAATTGTGCTTTTCATTGATACTCCTTTATGTTGTTTAGTCTTCCCATTGCGCATCAGCCAGAAGATCTTTTTCCGATTCCTTCTGAGCGAGTTTATTTTCTTTCTCTAGCTTTACGGCGTTATCCAGCATCGCCTTATTGACAGTAAAAGGCACATAGTCGGACCAGATCCAGCGCCCGAGTATGTCTTCAATTAAAAATGTTCCAAAATAATTGCCACTTTTTACTGCTTCATTTTTAATAGTGTAGTTTGAAAGAGCTACTGTCGGACCATCTACATACTCATAGCTAAGCTCTTTAGCTTCGATGTAGTGTCTATATAAAATAGTTATTTTTTCTCCTAATTTAGGCGGGTCCTTGAGCCATGCCGGGACTACACGATCCCCGAATTCTCTTTCGCTCCACATATAAGTAATTTCGGCTTCGTTATTATTTTTCTGAGCTACTACCAGGAAGCAGGTTTCGCCTTTGTATTTTATGGCTAAAGATCCGACAGGAACAGCGCCTGCTTTGCCTGTGCGTTTATTGCCTGATATTTTGTGATCTGGATCTTTTTCTGCAATAACTGTCTCTTTTATCCTGTCAATATTCCGATCCCAGTATATTGCTACTGGAACCTTTTCAATGCAGAACTGTTTGCCAGTGTTGATGAAATATATATTGCCTGAATCTTCTTCGAGCTCAATTTTTGAATGAACGCCTGTTGCTATAAACTTGCGATTATCTGAATATCCTGTAATGAAGGAAATGCTTTCAATCAAATCCAGATCGTTTTTAGCACTTTTTATGGCGACGCTGTATTCATAATTACCTTGAATATTTACTTTCTTATTTACTAATTCAATGTTGCCTAATATCCTGTAAGCTTCACCTCCAAAGATATCCTTATAATATTTATTCATAAAAGCATTATAAAGAGTGGAGATCTTACTTCCTAAGTACTTTTCTAAGACATCACCTAGTCCCCATGCCTGTTCGAGTTTGCGATCTACAAAAAATATAGATACTCCATTAGAGTTGGGGCGGAGATTGCAGTTCCTATTGTAAATCACAGCCTTTTTTATGGCAGATCTCAGAGGCAATGTGTTAATTTTATAAGATTCCTGAATTTGATCAGCAAAATCGTACATGTCAACCAGTCCTGCTAGGTAAACATATTTTGACATTTCAGCATAAGACTCCGAACGGGACCTTGCTATAGCCAAAGCCCTATATTTCTTTTGGATGTCTTTACCCGAATCTATCTGTGAAAATAACTTGTCCCATTCATTTCTGACATTCGCAATAGCAGACATATCCAGCAAAGACATTGTAACCATAAGTCTGGTTTTACCTTTAATTGTGTCACAATGGGATTTTACGATCAATGTACCCAGGTCGGAACCGTCCATAGAAGGTCTATTGCTCAATCCTTTTAAGAAATTATTGTAATCCCAGTCGCCGTATTCGAGCTCTTCTGATCCTACCATATATTTTGCATAGTTGCAAAGGGCGCTAGCAACCTCAATGTTTCCCATTAGACAGCAGTCAAAGCCCAGGAGTTCTAATTTTTTACCGCCTAATCCCTTAGCTAAAGCATTTTTAAGATCCGGGAGGCTTATACCCTTATTGTCGTTGAGTACATCTTGTCCATAGCCGGAAATAGGTCCCCCGCCGTGATCCCACAGGATAAGAACATATTTTTTAGAAGGATAATTCTCTATGCACCATTTTATATACCCTGATAATATTTGGGGATCGGACATTTTATCTTTAGGCAACAATTCATTTTGAAGAATTATTGCTCTGTCGGATGTTACCTCCCAGTATTGAACGGACTCGTTGCTGATTTTTGGGTTGGCTAAATACCATTCTTTGCATCCGCCTGTTGCTACTATCAAATTTACAGAAGAGGATCTATTCGACTCACACATCTCACCTATACAATTTGAAGCGCTTGGATTGTCAGAGGTTTCCAGATCAGAACCCATCAGATAAACCATAATTGTATATTCAGCTTGTTTTTGGGGTGGAGTATGTGAAGCGGCGAGAGCCTCATTCCCTGTGATAAAACCTAAAGAAAGAAGAATTAAAAGAAGAAGATTATTCATAGTTTTAGTCATGATTGTACCCCCCTGCTATTCAGCCCTATAAGTTTGACCTATATTTTCCATTCTATATCAGACATCTCAAAAAGCAATGATAGGTGGATTTTAAAATTTTGGACTCCGGCAATTATTTCCAAGCTTTTATATTCATCCTGTGTATAATTACGAATCGACTCTTTAGTTTTAAAAAATGAAATATTAAGGTGATTTTTTCTATGAACTTACTGGAAAGGTTTTTTAATCTCAATAGCAGATCCACGACTGTAAAGACAGAACTTCTTGCCGGAATGACTACATTTATGGCAATGGCGTACATTTTGGCAGTTAACCCGATAATCCTTTCCAATGCAGGAATGGATCCGAAAGCAGTTTTTACGGCCACCGCGATAGCAGCAGCTGTAGCTACAGGGGTAATGGGACTTTTTGCAAATCTTCCTGTGGGGTTAGCTCCGGGAATGGGAGAAAATGCTTTTTTTGCATTCACGATTGTGGTTACAATGGGTTACTCATGGCAGTTTGCGCTCACGGCTGTGCTTCTTAGCGGCATTATTCTACTAATATTGAGTCTTGCAGGAATTAGAGAACTCATCATCAATAACTTCCCTAAGGCATTGAAGAATGCTATTTCAGCGGGGATAGGACTTCTGATTATATTTATCGGCTTATTTAATTCTGGAGTGATACAAGTCTCAACTACAGGAGCGCCAGTCTCACTTGCCAACTTCGATAAACCATTTATGATCCTGGCAATGCTTGGAATAATTATCACAGCATTGGCTATGCACAAGAGAATTCCTGGCGGACTAGTATTGTCTATAATTATTGTGTCGTTGCTCGGGATCCCATTTGGCATAACAAAATTTCCGGAAACTCTATTTAGTTTGCCACCGTCTGTGAGTTCTACATTTATGAAGTTTCAGTTCGACAAGATTTTGAGCATAAATATGCTTGTAGTCGTCCTTGTTACTTTGTTTATGGGGCTTTTTGATACAATGGGGACTTTGATAGGCGTTACTACAAAGGCGAAGTTAATAGATGAAAAGGGCAAGATACCAAATTTGAAAAGGGCCTTTCTTTCAGATTCGATTGGAAGCATCACGGCCGCCTGTTTTGGGACAAGTTTGATAACTGCCTATGTGGAAAGCACCGCAGGAATAGCTGAGGGGGGAAGGACTGGCCTTACATCCCTTACTACGGCTTTGCTTTTTGTTATAGCTCTATTCTTTGCTCCGATATTTCTGGCTATTCCGGCCGTAGCAGTAGCTCCAATTATGGTTTGCGTCGGGATCCTTATGCTTGAACCTGTTAAAGAGATAAACTACGCTGATCTCACGGACGCTATACCTTTTGCTATTACACTTATATTTACTGCGCTTTCCTACAGTATCGCAGATGGTATAGCATTGGGAACTGTAAGCTATACATTGCTTAAACTCCTTTCCGGCAAAAGAAAAGAACTTAATTGGATGGTTATAATTCTTGCCATAATATTTGCCATTAAACTCTTTGGGTATAACTATATCGTTTAACATGGAAATATTTATTGTAGCAGTTTTTATTTTAGGCTACTGTGCGATTGCCTTTGAGCATTTCATAAAGGTAAATAAAGCGGCCAGCGCGCTGATTACAGGTGTCCTGTGCTGGACAGTTTACATTCTTTTTTCCAGCGATAAGGTTGCAGTTTCAGGGCAACTCAGCGATCACATGGGGCAGCTTTCAGGCATCCTGTTTTTTCTCTCATATTGCGCAGGCAATGGCGGCAGTATTCTAATCATTGGATCTGCAGCTGGAGTGGCAGCAATGGGGATGGAGAAAATTCACTTCTTCTGGTATTTGAGGAAAATCACATTTTTTGCACTGTTGGGATATTTTGCAGGTGCATTGACTTTTATCTTACAACAATACCTTTTCTAATGACATATTTTGATATCCACACTCATAATATTAACAAAGAAAAAGATGTAGTATCCATAGTCTCTGCTCCATGGGCTGAGGGTGAGAACTTCTATAACATAGGGATTCATCCCTGGCATATAAACGAAAGTTACCACGAGAAGCTTAAACATATCGATTCTATCGCTGATAAGCCTAATATTCTCGCCATAGGAGAAATTGGATTAGATAAAGTTTGCAAAACTGATTTTGAGCTGCAAAAAGAAGTTTTTACCAAACAAATTGCGTTAGCAGAAAAACATCATAAACCTGTTATCATCCACTGCGTCAGAGCTTTTGAGGAAGTTCTGGCTCTGATTAAAAATGTAAGTGTTCCAGTTGTAATCCATGGATTCAATAAAGGTGCTGAACTTGCAAGGCAGCTAACAGAGAAAGATTTTTACTTGTCTTTCGGCAAATCGCTTTTTGATAAAAATACAAAATCCATTGGAGCATTAGAAGAGACGCCTTTATTTCAGATATTTCTGGAAACAGATGACTCTGATTTTGATATTAAGGATATTTATAAAAGAGCGGCGGAAATTAAAGACATGGATATAGAAGTCCTTGCCGGGCAGATTGAACAAAACTTTAAAAAGGTGTTTAGAAATAATGGAATCGGATGAAAAGCCACATTGGAATATAAGAACTAGGCATCTATTGGGGAAAGAGTCGATGGAGATTCTTGCTTCATCAAGCATTTTAATCGCAGGGGTCGGTGGAGTCGGAGCATTTGTAGCCGAATATCTTTGCAGGGCAGGAGTCGGCAAGATTACTATAATTGACTGTGATGTGGTAGATGAAACTAACCTGAACAGGCAGTTAATCGCTCTTAGACCTGACATTGGAAAAGTTAAAGTTCAACTCATGGCCCAGAGGCTGAAGAACATTAATCCCAATGCAGTTATTGTTCCTATCCAAGCCTACCTGAAGGACGAAAAAACACCTGAAATACTTAACTCAGACCATTTTGATATTGTGATTGATGCAATTGATACCTTGTCCCCAAAAGTTCACCTTATTTTGAAATGCCTTGAGCTCAAAATAAAAATAGTAAGCTCTATGGGCGCAGGCGGTAAAATGGATCCGTCTCAGGTGCAACTTGCCGATATATCAAAAACATTTAACTGCATGCTTGCCAGAGCGGTAAGAAAGAAGTTAAAAAAGCACAAAGTCTATAAAGGCTTCAAAGCAGTGTTTTCACCGGAAGATGTTAAAGGAGAAGTTATAGAGATTGAAGACGATCCTGATGCGGTAACGAACAAAAAGTCCATCGTCGGCACCATTTCCTATATGCCGTCGGTTTTTGCGTGCCATTGCGCCGCCGCCGCAATTAAAGAACTACTCTCAGGGAGGGACTCAGTCCTCTGAGTCCTAATATGGTCGAAGTGGACTTTGACCCTCCCAGGAATTTATTTTGCTAAGTGTTCATGATTAGGATCGTACTTTGTTCTATCATGGACATTCCAGGTTAGACCAAGAAATAATATTGACAGCAGAGCAGATGCCGCGATCAGGGTAAATCCGCCATTCCATCCACTATGCTGAACAATCATTCCCATGACAGCTTCTGCGCCCATAGTTCCAAGGAAATATCCAAAAAGTCCCGTAAACCCTGCTGAGGTTCCTGCTGCCTTTTTAGGCACCAGGTCAAGAGCACTTACTCCGATAAGCATTACAGGTCCGTATATGAGAAAACCTATGGCTCCAAGGAAGGATATGTCTAGCATCGGATGTCCTGGAGGATTAAACCAATAAAGAAGTGTGAAGACAAAAACTCCAATCATGCAGAAGATCCCCATAGGTGCGCGTCTGCCGGCAAAGATTTTATCTGACATCCAGCCTACAAGGATAGTGCCTGGAATAGCTGCAAATTCAAATATGGCAAAAGCCCAGCGGGCATTCCCAGGGGAAAATCCTTTTACCTGTTCAAGGTATGTCGGCGCCCAGTTTAGTATGCCGTAACGCACAAGATAGACAAACGCATTGGCAATAGCTATAAACCAGACAAACTTATTATTTAAAACATGCTTGAAGAAAATTTCCTTGCCAGTTAGTTCGACTTCTCTGTCATGGATACCTTTTTCTACATCTGCAGAAGGGAAGTCATTCTTATAGTGTTCAATTGAAGGCAAACCCAAAGATTGCGGCGTGTCTTTACCAAAAATTAAAACTCCAATCCCGATTAGGATAGAAATAATTGCAGGAGCATAAAAGATTCCGACATAACTGTAACTGAAGATAATTAATCCGAGAGTTACGATTGGGCCTAGCATTCCTGCTCCGATATTGTGGGCTGTATTCCAGATAGACATTTTTGTGCCTCTTTCGCCATCTGAGAACCAGTGAGTCATCAATCTGCCGCATGGAGGCCATCCCATGCCTTGCGCCCAGCCATTTATAAGCATCAGCAGTAGCATAATCCAGAAGGTAAAGACATTGGCAAAAATAATATTTACAACTGCAGAGAGAATAAGCCCTGTGGCAAGGAAGATTCGCGGATTGCTTCTATCTGATACATTCCCCATTAAAAACTTGCTGAGTCCATAAGTAACAGCCAGTCCAGCTCCTAAAAATCCCAAACTCTGAATATCAAAAGTTTGAGAGACGCCGGTAATCGGATGAAGCACATCCTTTCCTGTAATTCCCATCAGAGAAGGCTTGGCTAGCGCAAGAGTGCTTCTGACAAAGTAGTATGAAAGGTAGCCAACATATGCTACCAGAAATATTTGCAGTCTGTATCTTTTGTATGTTCTGTCTATCTGGTCTTTCGGCAATTCGGCGGCAAATGGTGGCGGCGCGTAGATTTTTTTGATAAGACTAAACATAAACCTTCTCCGTGGGTTATGGATTAAAAATAAAAACTTCAGCCCAATTGTAGCAGACTTACAGAGAAATAGTTGTTAATTTTGCAAAGAGAGAACAAAAAAGAGAAAATTGAATTAATAAATTGAGATTGCTAGCAGTTCTTAAAGAGTTTATCTGCCTATGAAAGAGAGGATGCCATTTATGAAAGTAAGTGGATGGATTGGGCATCCTGGTATGTAGAGATCGACTTTATGCTCTTCAAGAAATGACCTGTCGAGGGCATTGGAATTTTTGAATAAACCGCCGCTGATTGCACAAGTCCCTGCAAGTATTACGACCTTAGGTTCAGGCATACACATATAGGCATCGACGAGGGCTTCAGCCATATTTTTAGTCATGGGACCTGTGATTACCAGCCCATCAGCGTGTCTTGGTGACGCGACAAACTCTATGCCGTATCGCCCCATATCAAAATTGGCATTGGAGCAGGCATTTAACTCAAGTTCGCATCCGCCACACCCTCCAGTCGAAACTTCTCTTAATTTCAAAGATTTCCCGAAGATGGTTTTTATCTCTTTCCTTATCTTGAAGGCAGACTCTATAAATGCCTTTTGTGTCATCTCATCATGAATAAGCAGAGCTTCTTTTGAATCAGTTGAAATTTTATTAAAGGTCGTAAAATTGATCCCTTCATATTTGCATAGTCTTTCGCAGTCACCGCAGAAAATACATTTTGACATATCAATCTGAAATGGGTTCATCTGCAGAGCATTTGTCGGGCAGATTTTTTCACATTTACCGCAACGGTCACATTTTTCAGAATCAAGTTTAGGAAGTCCCTTGTGCATTTTATCCATCTCGGCAGTTTTCAGGTTCTTTATAAACTGATCTTTGTTGTAATATTTTAATTTAAGTGTGTTAAGCATATTTTTTTGCCCTATAAGTCATTTCCGCAGTAGGAAAGGTTAAAGCTTTTATTGCACAAAGGAAAGTCTGATATTCCATTATTTCTTACCGATAAAGCCAGTGCAAACCAATTATTGAAAGAAGGGTCTTTTATCTTGTATTTTATCAGATCACCAGACTCACTTGTGATGGCAAAATGGACTATTTCGCCTCTCCATCCTTCTACAATTGAAATAGATATTGACGATGGGCTGAATTTAGCATTGGGTACAGATAGGATATCTGAATTTAGAGTTTCTCTTTCGATCTCTTTAAGAAGCTCAAAAACAATGTCGATGGATTCAAATATTTCTTCATATCTGATGTAGGCTCTGGAATGGACATCGCCTTTCTTAATGCTTTTCTTTGCAAGCAGTATTTTCTCGTAGGCTCCGAACGGGTGTGAAACTCTCGAGTCTATCATCACTCCTGAAGCTCTGGCCGCCATGCCAACTGCGCCTATTTCAATCATCTGCTCTTTCGTAACTTTTCCGGTATTGTCAAATCTTGAAGTTACTGTGGGGCATTCAAACATTGTTTCCCCCATCCGTTTGGCATCATCTTTTGTCTTGGTCAGGTTCTTTCTAATCTTTACAATCAATTCTTTATTGATGTCATAGGC
>JBAXXY010000067.1:0-13851 GCA_037127655.1 Lentisphaerota bacterium | reverse complement strand
GTATCTGTCATGATACGGTATATCGTCTCGGAATCTTTTGCATTGAGGATTTTTTTTCGATTGGGTTCAGACTGCATGAGCTTTGCAATCTCGGCAAGGCAGCGTATATGAGGCCCGGTCGCTGAAAGAGGAGAGATCATCAGTATAATGATTTTTGATAACTGCCCGTCAGCACTGAAAAAATTTATGCCTGCTTGTTTTATTCCTACTGCAACTAAAACTCTGTCAACAATATCAGTCTTTCCGTGAGGCACAGCTATCCCATTCTCAAGGCTTGTGCTCATTTTCAGTTCGCGCTCTATTATGACAGAAATAACCTCCTGAACATTTTTCAGTCTGTATTTAGAATTGATTAATTCGACAAGCTCCCTTATTGCTTCATTTCTAGTGCTGGATTTCAACTCAAGGCGCACGCAAGCAGGATCAAGACCTATCTTTAGAAGTTCATTCGCCATAATTTTATCAAAATATAAAACAAATAATTTTTTTAAATATAATTACAGGAGTATGCACTTCAAACTTGAATGCGCTAATTACTTCTAATCATCTCTTTTTTTTGGGACAAATCTTACTAAAATCAATCTTACTCTTACAATAAACTGAACACTATGAGGCTCTAAAAATATTCCAGTAATAAAAAATGAGGTTATTATGTATTACATAGGTATCATGTCAGGAACAAGTGTTGACGGAATAGACGCCGTACTTGTTGAAGATACTTCTTCCGGGTTAAAAATGGTTGGCCAATATACTTGCGAATTTCCATCAGACCTTAAGAAAGACATTATACAATTGTTAGCCTCGTTTCAGGTACATCTGAAAAAACTTGGAGAAATTGATGTCAGACTTGGAATTTGTTATGCAGAAGCTGTAAACGCCCTCCTCAGAGAAACAAAAGTTAAACCGAAAGATGTATTAGCCATAGGTTGTCATGGACAGACAGTTTATCATAATCCGAGGGGAGAATTCCCCTTTACCATGCAAATAGGTGATGGAAATAGGGTAAATGCTTTGACAGGAATAAAAACTATCTGTGACTTCAGACGGATGGATGTAGCTTTCGGGGGCGATGGAGCTCCATTAGCCCCAGCCTTTCATAACGGCTATTTGTATTCAGAAACTGAGTCAAGAGTAATACTTAATCTCGGCGGCATAGCCAACATAACGATTCTTAATGAAGACGAATCAAAAGTTCTTGGTTTTGACACAGGCCCGGCTAACTGCCTGATGGATTTATGGATTCAGAAAATAAAAAATATGAAATATGACAAGAATGGCTTATGGGCAAAGTCAGGCAATGTAAATGTCAAACTCCTGAATGAGTTGTGCAGCGAGGAATACTTTTGTTTACCGCCTCCCAAAAGCACAGGAAAGGAACTCTTTAACCTCTCATGGCTCGAAGAGAAACTTATTAAATTCAATAACTTAAAGTCTGAGGATATTCAGGCTACCTTGTGTGATTTTACTGCAAAAACTGTTTCAGACTCAATCATGAAATACGCGCCATTATGCCAGGCAGTTTATTCATGCGGCGGCGGCAGCAGTAACACCTACTTTCAAGGGAGATTGAGTTACTTTTTAAAAGGAATAAAAGTTTCAACGACTGACGAACTTGGTGTGCCGGTGCAATGGGTTGAGGCTATTGCCTTTGCCTGGTTGGCAAAAAGAAGGGTCGAGGGAAAATACGGAAATATCCCAAGCGTAACCGGAGCGAAAGCAAAAGTGCAACTCGGTGCGATTTACGAGTTCTAAATCTCTTAATTCCTACTAAAAGCCCAATCATCATGGCACAATACTAAATTTGTCTTCATTTTTACATTGAATGTATGATTTATAAATCATTTAACTTTTTTCTTTGTCTCCTTCAAAGCAATGCTTAAGCTTTACTTAGGTGATATTCTCTAATTTTCTTCCAATTGCATATTCTTGCGCTGGGATAATTAGCGAAACTCGAAAGATTAAGTATTAACAAAGGAGATGACTCAAATGATGAAAGACATTGTGCCATTGATCAACAAAGGAAACAGAAAAGGAATGCTCAGAAAGAAGAATGATGACTTTTTCTCTGACATGTATGCTTCAATGAATCAGGCCTTTGGAGATATAGTTAATGAATTCGGTGGATTCGAATTATCAAAAAAGGGGTTTGCTTTTAACCCTGATTTTGACATCAATGAAACAGAGCATGAATATAATATCAAAGCTGAACTTTCCGGTTTAGATGAAAAGGATATTGAAGTAACTCTTGAGAATAATGTACTTAGAATATCAGGCGAAAAGAAGGAAGAAAAAACTGAAAATAAAGCAAAATATCATATTTCCGAAAGGAAATTTGGATGCTTTGAAAGATCTTTTGCTTTGCAATCCGAAGTTGACTCATCAAAAATCAAGGCATCGTTTGCCAAAGGCATTCTCTCTGTTCAAATCCCAAAAACGGAAAAAGCCAAGGTAAATGTGAAGAAAATTGAAATAGCTTCTGAGGGAAAAAAGGGGAGTAAATAATGGGTGAACAGGATAAAAATCTAAAAAAATTGTCTCGAACAAATATTATTACAAACTTCATCAAGAAGCATAATGGTTCATGGACTCATGACCTTTGGCTGGACTTCTGCAAATACCTGAAGGAAAAGGGATACTCTCCTATCGACACAGATAAGGTTGGAGCTTTGCTCGAAGACAAGAAAAAAATCTATTTTTCAAAGAAATAATTCTACATGACAACAAAGGGCGGCAAAAGCCGCCCTTCCTTGTCCACTGACCCACGGGCGAGACGCCCTTGCTACCTTTTGGGATTTTACTTCTTATGTTCATGCCTCGGAACTATAATTACAGGACATTGAGCATGTTTCAAAACAAACATTGCTATACTGCCCAACAAGACTTTCTTGAGATACCCGTGCCCATGAGATCCTATAATGATCATGTCAGGGGCATATTCCTTAATTTGGGATAAAATGACTTCTGTCGCCTTCCCTTCTATGAAAGAAGTTTTCACTTTTAAATTCTCTCTTGTAAGCTGATCCTTAATATCATGTAAAGTTTTGTGTTCATTTTTCAATTCTCCTGCAATTCCATCCCTTATAGTGCCATAATTAAGGGGCTCTACAAAAACACCGCCTACGCCTCTTGCCGCCTGAAGATTCACTTCTTGAAGGACTGGAACCACATGGATAATTTTTACCTCGGCATTAAGCGCTTTGGCAAATGATTTTGCATTTTCTACAACAAGATCTGTGACATCAGAAAAATCTATAGGTACAAGAATTTTCTTCATAATGAGCTCCATTTTTAGTTTATTATTGTAGTTTCCTGCTTAGTCACCTTGTCCCCCACTCCTATAGGGACAAAATAGACATAAATTGTTAATATTTGATGCTTTTTCTTATGTCTTGATAAGTTCGAAAGTTGCTTCCTTCTTCAGCTTTAACAGTCAAGTAGAAATCACATAATAAACAGTCAAGCATTTTCATTGCTCCAGCAACTTTGCTATCACAAATGGTTTTGGCAATTACCCAGCAGCAACGGCCACCATTTACTCCTCCATGAAATCCGTCAGCTTTTTTTTCTAAATAAGCAGGGCAAACTTCCATTTCATGAGTACTATTTTCTATAAGGTCTTGACCACAGCGCATTTTTTCCCAGCAATTTACTTTCTGCATAGTTCTTCCAGCTCCTTTATCAATATTGCATCAAAGCCTAAACAAGTGCCGATTTCTTATCACTTAAAATGTACTTTTCGAATTTTGTCGGAATGATTTCTTCAATTGATTCATCATTCAATATCTCATAAAAATTACAGCCTTCGCACCTGTTAGCATTTTTATCAATTGCCTTATCTAGCAATGATAATCTTCTTGATTCGTCATTATCCAAATCAAGAGCTTTAGAAATACGGCAGCAGACTCTCCCCCCATTTATTCCACCCCATAAACCATTAGCTTGCTTGAATGCTGCCACAGGGCAAACTCCTTTTTTAGCAGTATGATTACCTCCCAATTCTCTTCCGCATTTACGATATTCCCAGCAATTTTCTCCACCCATAGATCCCTCCTTAATTTATTTAAAAATTTTATAATTCACTACCAAACAACAAATATGTGCATCGAAGAAAATTAAAAAATGTCAATTAAGGTTAAGTGTAATGATTACTTCGAATCGAACAAAAAAAATATGTGAAATACTTTTTTCATCATACAGAAATTGTGCAATTAATGGCATTTAGCGTATAATGAATAATAAATTCAAACCTGCAGCAGGTTCATTTTATGCAATTGTACATTGACAAACTCAAAGCCGCCCGCAAACGCAAAAAAACTACTTCTGAAGAATTAGCAAAGAAAGTAGGAGTCACGAGATCAACTCTGAGTCTATGGGAGAATGCCAAAATTATTCCGTCAGAGTTCAAAATAAGAACTCTTGCAAAAGCTCTGGACATTTCTGTTAATGAGATTTCTGATTTAATTCCAGAAAAGATGTTGGAAGAAACCAATCTTGCGCCTTTTCGTTCGACATTTAAATCCCTTCTAGGGGAAAACAAAGAAAAAGATCTGAATGAAATTCATGATCTATGTTCAAAAATTATGCGTATAAATAAGAAACTATCAGATGCCAAGCTAATTATAAGAGCCATGATTTCGTCTCTTCCCATAATCTTATACATTAAAGGGCCTGACCTTAAATATTTAACTGCCAATGAAGCATTTTTAAAGAACCTCTCCCTGGATAGGGATTATAGCCTCGTCGGAAAATCAGATTCAGATCTCTTCCCTGTGAATGAAGCAAAAATCAATACTGAGATGGACAAAAAAGTTTTTTCTACAGGGGAAAGCATTCTGAACAAGGAAAGCCTTATCCCAGGCAATAGAAAAAGCAGATGGGGCATCATTTCAAAAATCCCCATACTTGACTCTGAAAATAGAATCGAAGGCCTATTGGGCTGCTTTACAGACATCACAGAACGAAAACTTGCTGAAGAAGAGTTGCAAAGCAGTATGGACAAAATTGAAGAGCAAAATATAGAGATAAAAACGGCGCATGCTGAACTTGCGATACTGAGGGAAAGATATTTTGATTTATTCAACCTCTCCCCTGTAGGACATCTTCTGCTCAATAAAGAAGGAGCTATTATTGAGTCTAATCTAATTGCTTGCTCATTGTTGTCTCTTCCAAGAAATTTGTTGCTACAGCAACCTCTACATAGATTTATCGCTCAAGAAGACAAAGATATATTTAATCTTGCCTATCAACAGCTTCTTAAAAATGGAATACATCAGAATTTGAAAGTCAGTCTCTTAAAAAAAGACGGTACAACATTCTCTTCAGAGATAATACTGAACTCAACGCAAGATGCTAAAGGAATAAAAACAGTTATGGCCACCGTAATAATTTGACTGCTTGGCATAGCAGTGCAATTTAAAAACAGGAAACTATCAGATGAGATATAATTTTGAAACAGTTGATGAACTGATAGAAAGCGATATCACAAACGGCTTTCCGGGAGCTGCACTGCAAGTTTCTCACAAAGGAAAAATCCTCAAACATTCAGCTTATGGTTATAAACTAAGATATAACTCCGAATATAAAGAAGTTCCCTTTCCTGAAGGAATGGAATTAGATACAGTTTTCGACATGGCATCAAACACGAAGATTTTTGCCATCACTTTTGTTGCGATGATGATGGTCGAGAAAGGGCTACTGGATCTGGATAAACCTTTGGCAGATATATTACCAAGCTTTAATACTCACGATGATATTACACCAAGAATGTTACTATCGCATTGCGCAGGATATGGCCCTGAAATCTGGTTTTTCGACAATAAAAATCCTCATGGCAAGGAATTCTATTCTCAAGAGAGAGAACCTACCGAAAGACTCCTTTTAAAAGCCCCATTAGAATATGAACCTCTGAGCAAAACAGTTTATTCTGACACGGGATTTATGCTTCTTGGCATCGTTATCGAATATATTTTAAGAAAGGATCTTTCTGAGGCGGCTAAAGATCTTATTTACAATCCGCTGGAGCTCAAAAATACAACTTTTCTGCCGCTTAATAATGGTATAGATGTTAGTCGGATTGCCGCTACAAGCATTGGAAATACATGTAATGGAACTATGGACTACCCTAATATCAGAACCGATCTTATCAGAGGCGAAGTTCAGGACGAGAAAGCCTTCTATTCTATGGGAGGAGTAGCAGGGCATGCCGGACTTTTCTCAACTCCTTCAGATGTAATAAGAATGTGTGAAGAAGTTCAGAATGTCTATCATGAAGGATGCAGTCGCCTCTTGTCCAGAGAAACGCTGATGGATTTTTTAACTCCTACTGGTAAAGATGAAACTTTCGGATGTGGCTGGAGAATTAACAAAAAACACAAAGTTTCGAATCTATTTGGAAACAAGTCTTCTGAATTAACAATAGGACACAGCGGCTTTACCGGTACTCTTTCTCTGATTGATCTTAAGAATCATCTTTCGGTTGTTCTTTTGACTAACAAGGTACACTCATTCTGCTATGATAGGAAACACTATGCTGGTTCGGATTTCCCGACAGGCAAGTATGCGCCTATAATGGATGAAATTTATAATTGTTTGAACCTATAAAAGGAATCTCGAAATGGAAACAAAAAAAGGATTCAACAGGATAATCTATTTTTCAATAATGTGCGGCGGGTTGTGCGGTTACATCCTGGGCGTAATTTCAGGCGTGCTGGCTGTTTATGAGAAAGAGCTTCATTTTACCGATTCTGAAGTTTCGATAGTAGCTGGAGCGATATTGCTAGGCTGTTTCTTTGCAAGTATCTGCACAGGGGCTTTTAATGATATTCTAGGCAGAAAGAAAGTAATGATTCTGACATATTTCCTCTTCCTTGTAGGAACTCTCGGAATGATGTTTTCAGGAACCTTTAAGCTCGTCTATCTAAGCAGGCTCATTCAGGGGTTAGGTTTCGGAATGGCAGTAATCGTCCTGCCTGTTTATTTGTCGGAAATATCCTCCAAGTTCAGTCGCGGCAGAATCATAACTACTTTTCAGCTTTCTCTTACAGGCGGAGTGCTTGTTTCAAATATTATTAATATGATTCTTATTCCAGTAATGGGGTGTATGGCAATACTGGTTTTCTCTTTTGTCTTTGCCTGTTTTGTATTTATAATGATTTTTATACTTCCCGAGTCTCCGAGATGGCTGCATTCAATTGGCAAGCACGAGAAAGCAAAAGAGAGTTTGGCTCTTCTTGGAAGCAGGTTCAGAAATTATATTGACTGGAACGAAATAGATGTTCCTGCATCAGGAGAGAAAATAGGAGTCTTTAAAACTCTGTTTGACCGCAGAAACATCTTTCCGATATTTGTCTGCACCGCAGCAGTTTCACTAAATCAGCTTTCAGGAATAAACAGTTTTCTTCAGTGCAGCGTGACAATTCTCAAAACTTCCGGTATCTCCTCAGAACTCGTCGGGCTTGTAGGCGGAGTATTTATTACATCCATAAATTTCTTAGCAACAGTTATGACACTCATCTTTGTCGAAAGAATAGGACGCAGAAAAATCCTCAAGATAGGCACAACAGGTCTTCTAATTGTCCTGCTTGCTCTTAGCGCTATAAACGCTTTCCTGCCAAATGGCGAACTCAAAGGCTATGTAACCATGATAGGAATAGTCCTTGTCGTGGGTTTCTTTGCTTTTGGTCCAGGCGGAGTGATACTTGTACTTTGCTCAGAACTGCTTCCAAACAAGATTAGGAGCATTGGCTTCACAATTTCATTTACTGTCGGAGCGCTTGTAGGGATGATTTTCGTGTCAGGTTTTATTCCTTTAAGCAAAATTATCGGCTACAGTGGTTTGTTCTTTATGATTGCGTGCTTTGTATTTTGTTATGTGATAATCTCATTCATCATTCCCGAAACCAAAGGCAAGAGCCTGGAAGAAATTGAACTCGAATACAACAAAAAGAAATAACGGAGAAATATAATGGAACTGCACAAAAAGTACCTTGGACAAATCGTGGCCTTTTCAATATTGAATGGTCTGCTCTGCGGATATGTTTATGGAGTTGTTGCAGGAATAATTCCGCTTCTGGAAAAAACCGTTCTTGTAACGAAATTTCAAATTTCACTTTTTGCAGGAGCCTTTGCGCTGGGATGCTTCGTGGCAAGTTTCTATACAGGAATTCTCAATGACTTGTGGGGAAGAAAGAAAGTTTTGATAATCACTCTGGTGTTTTTCATTGTCGGGCTTTTTATGTTTATCTTTTCAGATTCCTTTGTTAGTATCTACACGAGCCGAACCTTGCAATGTATCGGCTTCGGAATGGCTACAGTAGTTGTGCCAATGTATCTGACGGAAATATCACCGAACGCTAAACGCGGCAAAATAATGATCTGCTTTCAGCTATCAATGGGCGGCGGCATTCTGCTCTCAAGCCTAATCAATCTATGGTTACTGCCAGCTATGAACTGGCACTATCTTTTTTATGTTCTGAATATTGTTCCGATGCTGCTGATTGTTATGACATTAATCCTTCCCGAATCTCCAAGATGGTTTGTCATCAAAGGAAACTTTGATAAGGCAAAAGAAGTCCTTATTATGTTGAACTCCGCTGAAGATGCTCAGAGAGAATTTAAGGAAATGCAGAGCAAACCCACCACAAAGGATAAACCCAAAACTGACTGGAAAGCAGTTCTTGAAAGAAGATACATGGTTCCGATACTTCTCGTAACAGCCGCAGTTTCGCTGAATCAGCTTTTCGGTATGCCCGTATTTATTCAGTGCAGTGTAAAAATCTTGCAGGATTCCGGAATCGAGTCTGTGGTGATTGGCCTAATAGGAGGCGTCTCAATAACGGGTATTAACTTCATCGCAGCAATCCTGACAATGTTTCTCGTAGAAAAAATCGGCAGGATGAAAATACTGAAGATCGGAACATTAGCCCTGACCATCTCTTTAGTCACTCTGGCTATGATAAATTTCTTTATGCCTGCAAACTTGATGAAAGGTTATCTCACACTGATTGGAATTGTCGTAACTGTCGGGCTCTTCGGTTTTGGTCCGGGCGGAGTCATATTGCTGTTATGCACTGAGCTCCTTCCAAACAAAGTTCGCGGAGTGGGCATAACCATAGCATTTGTGGTAGGTGCGACGATAAGTTTGTTCTTTGTCTGTCTTTTCCTGCCTCTTACTGATTATATCGGCTACGGCGGTTTATTCCTGCTGATAGGCTTCTTTATGCTATGCTACTTCGTCCTTGCATTTGCCATCCCTGAAACAAAAGGAAAAACTCTTGAAGAGATAGAAAAAGTCTTCGAGAAACAATCTTAAGATATTTTTCTTATGATGCGGCAGGGATTTCCTGCTGCGACTACGCCAGATGGAATATCTTTGGTAACAACGCTTCCTGCACCTATTACCACATTATTTCCGATAGTGATGCCAGATAGAACAATCACTCCTCCTCCAAACCACACATCATCTCCTACAGTTATGGGATATACATATTCCAAACCCATGCTCCTCTGCTTTTTGTCAAATGGATGATTAGGCGTATAGAATCCGCAATTTGGTCCGATAAAAACATTGTCTCCAAATTTTACCCTTGCGCCATCAAGTATAATGCCGCCGTGGTTCATGTAGAAGTTTTCGCCTATTTCGATATTGTAACCATAATCGCAGAAAAATGGCTGTTCTATCAGGAGGTTGTTATATGTCTTGCCAAGGAGTTTTCTCAATATTTCTATTCGCTCAGCAGTAGAACCTGGTGGAGTTTTATTGTATTCATAACATAGAGTCTTTGCATGCTGGCGCTCTGCAATAAGTTCTTTGTCATAGTTTGCGTTATAAAGCTGTCCTGATAAGGATTTCTCTTTTTCCGTCTTAAACATTAAAATCCCTTTTGCTATTGCGTTATGTGGCTGGCTCATATCCTTTCAGTGGGCCGAGTGTCTTTCTAAGCAGGAATTCCGAATAGCCATTAACAATAAAGTTATCAAATTCGCCTACTTTCTTGTAGCCGAGTTTGTAATAAAATTCCTGGGCTTTTGCATTGAACGACGACACGCAGATAAATACATTGGGAACAACTTTGAAAATTCTTTCTTCTGCAAACTCTATGAGCGTCCTTCCTACTCCAGTTCCGCGGGAAACTTCCGAGACAGCCAGACATTTGACATAACCTCTGAAAGTGCCGTGCATATAAAGAACGATGAAGCCAAGAATCGTATCATTGAGTTTGGCTACATAAGTTTCATTCATAGAATCTCTGAACATTTTTATGAGGTCATCATATACTAGACCCAAACTTTTCCACGGATCGGAATCGACCATTATCATTGTGCAATTATGAATTTCTTCGGTCGTGGAAATAGGAGTAATGTGTATTTTATATGTCATGATTTTCTCTGTTTAAGAAAGGGATTCTATGGCGTAGAAGGCGGTAAAGTTTTTGCCCTGATCAAGTCCTATAATACCGGGTTTTTGATCTAAATATCCTTTAAAGTCAGCCGGATCATTATATCCAAACCATGGTTCGATGCAGACATAATCGGCGCCTGGTTTAGCCCAAATGCCCAAATCAGGAGCTCCCCCAAAACAGACTCTTACACACCTTCTAGTCTTATCATTTTTCAGATAAGCAAAACGGGATTTTATGCCTGTAAAAATAAGAGCGTCATCATCAAAAATATGACTGCTGAGTTTAACGACTTTCTCGTTAGTCATAAAAGGCGTTTTTAGCCTTTCTAGTAATCCATCAACGAGCTTGTATAAATAAACAGTTTCAGGCTGTTCAAACTCAATATAGTAGTCTTCATGACAGGTATCTTTCAAAGGTAGGTCTAATGCAGGATGGCTGCCTAAACTAAAGAACATCTTCTTATCATCACTGTTCTTTACTTCATATTCCACAAGAAGTTTATTCTCAGAGACGATAGAAAATTTAACGCTGAATTCAAACTTAAATGGATAGATTTTAAGAGTCTCATCATTTGCGAAGATAGAGAGTTTGACTGATGACTCTGTTTTTCCTGTTACCGCAAATTTCTTATTCCTTACGAAGCCGTGTTTGGACATCGCATATTCCTTGCCATGAAACGAATATTTGTTGTTCCGGACCAAACCTACGAAGGGAAAAAGCACCGGTGCGGAACTATTCCAGATAGCCGGGATTGTCTGCCAAACCATTTGTCTGCCCTGTGCTTTGAATGACTTGAGCTCAGCTCCTATTTCGTTTATGTAAGCCGATGAATTTCCAAGTTTAATTTCCTGCATCGTATAGTCCCTTTACTTTAGAATTTTGAAGTCTGAATACATTCATTTTACGGAAAGATGATTCTTCTGCAACACTCTATGGTTAATCAGCTATGGACTTTTCTTTATTTTTCCAATAAGATTTCATTTTAGAATCATATTTCTAATATTTTATATGGGGGGCATCATGGGAATTTATATCGGGCTTGATATAGGCGGGACAAAAATAATGGTTGCATCAACCGACACTAAAGGCAAGGAGCTGTCCAGAGTAAAAGTTGACACACCCCAATCTTTGAAAAAAGGGCTTGAACTCCTCAATAATCTAATTGAAGAAACAGCCAAAGGAAAGAAAATTCTTGGGATCGGAGCCGCAGTTGGTGGGCCGCTTGACCCGGAAAAAGGAATTGTTTCACCGCTCCATCAAGAAGAATGGAGAAATGTTCCGCTGAAAGAAATGATGGAGAAGAAATGGAACTGCCCTTTCTTTGTCGATGTTGACACCAATGTCGCCGCCTTGGGCGAATACCATTTAGGAAACTACAAGGAAAAATACTTCTTATATATTACTTTAAGCACAGGAATGGGTGGAGGGTTCCTTCTAAACGGCAAAATATATCATGGCCTTTCCCATCCTGAAATTGGACACCAGTGCATAGAATACCATTGTTCTCATCCTAATAGAGTCAAATGTGAATGCGGTGGCGGTTCATGTCTGGAAGCGCTAATTTCAGGAAACGGTATTAAGCGCATCTTCAAGAAGAACGCCGAAAACCTAGGAAGACACGAATGGAAAGAAGTCGCCTATAATCTCGGAATGGGGCTTAGAAATATCGCTGCAATCTTATCTCCAGAGATAATAGTCTTTGGAGGAGGCGTCGCGGTAGGTGGCGGAGATTTACTTTTGGAGTGGGCCAATAAATATATGCTTACAGGCCTTAAGCTTGTTTCACCTCCAAAACTAAAGCTGTCCTGTTTAGGTTATGATACTGCTTTGAAAGGAGCCTGTTTTATCGCCACAGGGAAACACCTGAAGAATTGAAATCCTAAATTCGAATCCCAAGATCCTAAATAAATCTAAAATTTCGGGTCTCGTTTCTGCAAACCTTTTTTGAGAAAGGTTATCGCAAGGCTCAGAGAAATAAGAATCACAAAAGCTCCGACGCAATAGGCTGAAGCGATGCTTTCTGACATGACTGATTTCAAGTTTGATATAAGAATATTTACATCACCTGAACTTATCATAAAGAGCATGTCATGCTGCTGCTCTTTCGTAAAAGAAAGAGCTTTTACAAGCACATCTACATTATCTTCTTTCACAGAAAAGGAACTCATTACTCCTTTGAGTTTACGAAGTTCAACAAAGTTGTATATACTCGCAAGCACCGCTATGCCAATTGTAGCTCCAATCTGGCGGAAGGTCTGAACAATCCCTGAAGCCTGTCCGCGGTCGGCCGGCGGAACCCTGTTCAGCGAATCTGTATTGGCAGGTCCCATCACGAAACTGATTCCCGTTCCGGAAAGTATCATACTTATCGCTAAAATAAACTTACTGCATAGAAGAACACCGAGTGAACTTAGCGTAAACCCCAAAAAAACACATGTAAGCCCGATAGTGATTGGAATTTTAATGCCTATTTTATCGAACATACGCCCGGAAAACTGAACGCCAACAATCATCGGAACAACGAGAAAAAGCATATAAATCCCGGCATTGAACGGAGGAAAATCCATCACATTCTGAAGAAATATTCCATTAAAGAAAACCTGCCCGATTGAAGCAAACTGAACAAAAAAGAGTATGCATACATTTACTGAAAAATGTTCACATCTAAAAAGCCTAAAAGCTATCAGCGGATCTTCACTCTTTAATTCTCTATAAACAAAAAATGTAAATGACATCAAACCAATCAGAAAGATTATAATGCTAGCAACAGAAAAGAGTCCAAGGTTACTGAGTTCCTGTATCCAGAAGACTAATGAAGTGCAGCCGATCACAAGAAGCAGCGCTCCCATGATTTCAAACTTCTGCCGTTCAGCTTTAAACTCTCCGGGCTTCACATATAAAGTTAAACCTATCGCAAAAACCGCCACCGGTACATTAATAAAGAAACACCAGCGCCATGTAACATATTCTGTGAAAAAACCCCCAAGCAAAGGACCTAAAGCCAGGAAACACATCGAAACTCCTGCATAGACAGAAAAAGCCTTACCTCTCTCGTTGAAAGCAAAAGTAGTATTAACTATCGCCGCACTTGATGGATACATAAGAGCAGCACCGACTCCCTGCAGTGCCCTGGAAAAAATAAAAACTCCTCCGTTCGGCGAAAAGCCGCACATCACTGATGACAGCGCAAAAACGCTCACGCCTATTATAAATATCCTGACTCTTCCCGAAATATCACCAAGTTTACCACACAAGGCCACCAGAGACGCCATCGCAAGGACATAAACATTAACTATCCACTGAAGCCCCTTATTTGACATGTGTAGTTCAGATTGAATTTTTGGCAGAGTTACAGAAAGAATGGTCTGGTCGAGGAGAATCATGGAAAGTGTGCCGGTCATCGCGATAAGAATCCACCATTTTCTGTTTTTCTCGTTAATCACAATAGACT
>JBAXXY010000066.1:0-14090 GCA_037127655.1 Lentisphaerota bacterium | reverse complement strand
CAGATATTTACCAGAGTTGATGTCTTTTTATATTATCTATCTATTCTCACAGCCTTTTTACTTTTTGGAAGCAGTATAGCCTTTGCCATTTTGTTTATTCTTCCAAGGAAGAAGCAATATAAAACAATTGCTTCTATGAATTTATGGCAAAAGTGGCGTAATGATTATGCTGAATATCTGAAAGCTTCAGGAAATGAAATCGAGAAACTTGACGATGCTCTATTTCAAGAAATCACAGAGAAATTTGCAGAAGCTCAGGCAAATAATGCTCCTATAAATGAAAAGCGAAGACAATATTTCTATCGTTGTGTCTTTATGGCTTCCATTGCTGTTATTCCTGTAGTATTACAATCTCTCTTCTATCTATTATTAAAATTACAAGGAGTATAGGTATGCCCAACGAAGAAAAAACATCACCCCCAACTGCACCACAAAATCAGAACAATACTTATGAGAGGCCAGCTTCTTCACCAAATCAGCATATGACCAAAGGTGAAACTATAAATAAACCCCGGTTGCTCCTGTAAATCAATATATTGCTCTTGGAGAAATGACTAAACCATCAATTCCGCCGCCAAATCAAAGTTTTACCAATGCCAAAGAGAAAAAATAAAAGATGAGAGAGACATGGAAGTCTACAATTCTTGGAGAGGTGGCGGATTTTTCAAATGGTAGAACTTCTCCTGAACGATTTGACTCAGGGGAATACGAAGTTTTCGGAGCGAATGGCATTATCGGTTATTCTGACAAAATGAACTCTGAAGAAGATACAATTATAATTGGTCGTGTTGGCTCGTATTGCGGAAGTTTGCATTTCTCAAAAAATTCATGCTGGGTAACTGATAATGCAATAAAGGCTAACTCGAAAAAAATTACAGATCCATTCTATCTTTATTATTTTTTAATTACTCAGAAACTGAACTCAAAAGCAGCCGGATCAGGACAACCTTTAATTAATCAAGAAATACTTAACTCAATAGGAATAAACCTTCCTCTTTTACCTGAACAGAAAGCCATTGCGGCGGTGCTGTCGAGTTTGGATGACAAAATAGAGCTTTTGCGGAAGCAGAATAAGACACTGGAAAATGTTGCCCAGACAATCTTCAAAGAATGGTTTGTAAACTTCAAAGTTAAGGGTGAAAAGTTAAAAGTAAATCCTGGGACAGGTCTTCCAGAAGGCTGGAAGATAGGAAAAATGGGTGATGTTGTCGAAATTAGAGGAGGCACAACGCCTAGCACATCTAACCCTAATTTTTGGGACGGAGAAATAAACTGGACAAGTCCTAAGGACCTCTCAATCTCAAATGAAGTATTTCTTCTGAAGACGGAGAAAAAAATAACAGTAGAAGGGCTAAAACAAATTAGCTCAGGATTGTTACCTAAAGGCACATTACTTTTATCTTCAAGAGCACCTGTTGGCTATTTAGCTATTAGCGGCATAAATATCTCTATAAATCAAGGATATATAGCTTTTTTACCAGGATCTTATTTTTCAAATTATTTCATGTATTTATGGCTGACAATAAATATGCAGGAAGTAATCAATGCGGCAAATGGTTCGACCTTTCTTGAGATTAGTAAATCTTCCTTCAGGAATATCAGGTGTATTATTCCTTCAAAGGATAGCCTGGACAGCTTTGAATTGGTGATCAAACCTTTTTTTGATAAAATTGAAAATAACATTATCCAAATTAGAACTCTTTCAAGGTTGCGTGATACTCTTTTGCCAAAGCTTATGAAAGGTGAGATAAGAGTAAAATATAAGGAGGCATCTTCATGAGTCAAGAAGAGAAATATTTAGGCTATCTTAAGTATTCAGGCGAATCTGTTAAGGATGGTTTACTTGATGTCAGAAAAGCGGCTGAGGCTCTTCTAGGATTTGATGAGATTTTGCGTTATTTCCTTCTAAAAGAAGATCCTTCTCTGAAAGAATTAGATTTTGAAATCCCTGTGAGGATTAAGAAAGGATCATGGGATGTGCTGATCCCTGATATAGTAGATAAGATATTATCATTACAGGGAATAAGTGGACTTGCACTGACTACTTATGCAATTAGTGCAGCAAAGAAAGCGGCGACTGAAGGTTTTTTTGAAACAGGACCCGTAAAAGATATAAAAAGGATTTTTAGAAATACTCTAAGATCTATTCAATGGGTGATTAGAATTGCCTCGCATATCGGAACACTCGCAAAGAAGAAATTCGATAATGTAAAATTTCAAGGCAATAATGAAGAAATAGGGATACCAAACGAGGCGGGAGAGTATTTGTATGTTCCAAAGAAATATTTTGACCTATTTATTGAGTGTCCTGAAAAACTATTCGAAAGAAATGCCAAAGTTATAGAGAAAGAAAGAGTATTAGAAATTGGTGTTTACGATGGCGAGAGTATTGAAAAAGTCTCAATTACAGAACAAGAAAAATTCATTTTTTACACAAAAAGCGAAGATGAAGATATTGTTCTCCCAGAGTTAAAACATAGCCAATATGTCAATCTTGAAGGGGAAATTACAAGAGCAACTGAAAGCGTGAATACTATTGGTTTTAGGTACAAAGAACATACGATCACTTGCAAACCACAATCGGGAAGTATAGCTAATTTCAAAAACAAGATTGTTTCTCAGAAGGAAGATCATTTTTTTCCAAATGTAAAAATTATAGGAATAGTTGATAGAACAGATAAAAATGGAGCGTTCAAAGAAAAAAGACCTCAGATTATTTTCTCAGACATTGTTACTATGGAAAGCGAAGATGAGACTCTGTCTCTTTTTTAAAATAAGAAGCGGTGAATGGTATGAGGCGATATGAGAATATGTATTGAAGGTTTATAGAACATGGATGTATTAAAAGAGATATGTAATTCATACAACAAGTGGAAGCCTTTAGAGGAATACATTGTTAGAATAGGGTCTTATAGAGATACAAATGGAATTGTCGTGCTTGAGAATTGTAAATCACTTATTGAGTCTATTTGTAAAACTATCCTAGAAGACTTGGAGGAAACTATTACCAACAGCGAATCTACACAGAGTTTAGTATCTAAGACCTGTAATAAAATGTCATGCTTGCCGAATACCGGAGCATTAGCAAGAAGTTTTGTAACAGTAGCTCATCAGCTTGGAGAGTTTCGGGATAGTTTTTCTACTACCGGGCATGGAGCTTCAGTTTATCAGTTAGAAGAGAGAAGGAATAAAATCACAAAAGCAGCCACTGATTTTATGATTCTGACTGTTGAACAGTTGGCAGTTTTCCTTATTACGGTTTATCAGGAAGAATATCCTGTTGTGGTTAAGCGAAACATTCGATACGAAGATAATGAGGAATTTAATAGCCAATTTGATGAAAAAAATGAATCAATAGAAATCGGAATATATGGTCCGTATTCGCCGAGTGAAGTATTATTTAGCGTTGATATAGATGCATACAAAACGGAATTAGAAAATAATGCAGGTTAGTTTAAACCTCTAGCTTTTGAATCAAACATAAAACGATTTGTAATAGAGCATCAGAGAAGAAATATAGAGAAAGGTATAAACTTATGAAATATGAGATTATTCAGTCGCTTACAATCAATTTTGAATCTTGTGCTAAAAAGACAGAGAACGGAATAGAGTTTTGGCTTGCCAGGGATTTACAAAGTTTATTGGGTTATACCGACTGGCGTAATTTTCTTCTTGTAATCAATAAAGCTAGAACTGCATGTGAAGTAACAGGACATCAGGTGGAAAACCATTTCGTTGACGCCAACAAAATGGTTGATATTGGATCAGGAAGCCAAAGAGAAATATCAGATATAATGCTTACAAGATATGCCTGTTATCTTATTGCTCAAAATGGGGATCCGAGAAAAGAGGAAATAGCTTTTGCTCAAACTTATTTTGCTGTTCAGACTAGGAAACTGGAGATTATCGAAAAGAGGCTTCTGGAGTCAGAGCGCCTCTCTGCCAGAAAAAAGCTTTCGGAGACGGAAAAAGAACTCTCGGGTGTGATCTATGAGCAAACAGGCAGCGACAAGAATTTCGGGATCATTAGAAGCAAGGGAGACCAAGCGCTTTTTGGGTACACTACCGAACAAATGAAAGATAGATGGAGTGTTCCAAAAGGCAGAGCTTTGGCGGATTTTGCCCCGACTATTATATTGAAAGCAAAAGATTTCGCGACTGAAATTACAATTTTTAATGCTAAAGCCAATCAGATGAAATCAGAGCAGCAGATTTCCAAAGAACATATCACAAACAACCAGAGCGTCAGAAAGACATTAATTGAAAGAGGGATTAGACCAGAAAGCTTACCTCCTGAAGAAGATATCCAAAAAGTAGAAAGAAAACTTAAGTCGGAAGATAAGAAAGGCCTAAAGAACCCATCAGCTATAGAGCAGAATAAGAAATGACCCCAATATTTGAATCAGACACAAGGAAAGAGAAAAGTGAAAAACGAATAATGAAAAGTAAGAATTCCACGACTCTTCACTGTTCACTTTACACTATTAACTTATGAAAATTATCGCTGAATCAACAATTGAAGAATATGCAATTGAGCTTCTGAAAAGGCAGAACTTTGAATACCTTTCGCCTGAACAGCAGGAAGCCGAAAGACAGAGTCTGACTGAAGTTGTTTTATTGAAGCGTCTCAGGAATGCCATTGACACCCTGAATCCTACCATTCATGACGAAGAGAAAGAGCAGGCTATTCGTCAGGTTTTGAATATGCCAACTCAGAATCTGATTGATAACAATGAAGCTTTCCATAAGAAGCTTACTGAAGGAATTACGGTTGAGTATCAGACAGAGAATGGGATAAAAGGCGATACAGTAAAACTGATAGATTTCGACGATTTTACAAACAATGAGTTCCTAGTCTGTAATCAGTTCACGGTAACTGAAAACAATCAAATCAGACGCCCCGATGTGGTCTTGTTTGTTAATGGTTTGCCCTTGGTTGTCATTGAACTTAAAAACGCCGCTGATGAAAAAGCGACATTGCATAAGGCTTTTACGCAGTTGCAGAACTACAAAAACACCATACCTAGTCTATTCAATTACAATGCATTCCTGATTACTTCCGATGGGTTCGAAGCAAAAGCCGGTACTATCTCATCGGATTATTCCCGTTTTACGGCATGGAAATCTATTGACGGGGTAAAAGAGGACAAGATAACTATTCCGCAGATAGAAACTCTGATTAATGGAATGTTGAAAAAGAGTATCCTCCTTGATTTAGTTAAACAGTTTATCGTATTTGAGAAGGCTAAAAAGGAAGACTTGAAAACTGGTTTATCAAGCATAGCGACTATAAAGAAACTGGCAGGGTATCACCAGTATTTCGCCGTTAATAAATCTGTAGAGTCAACTATCTCAGCATCCGGAAGAGACGGCAGCAGAAAAGCAGGCGTTATTTGGCATACGCAGGGATCAGGAAAAAGCCTTTCAATGGTGTTTTATACAGGGAAGATAGTTTTAGGACTTAACAATCCGACGGTCATTGTGATTACAGACAGAAACGATCTGGATGACCAACTTTTCGATACATTCGCCAATTGCAGACAGCTTTTAAGGCAGGAGCCGGAACAGGCGGAGAACAGAGAACACTTGAAAAGTCTCTTAAAAACTGGTGGAGGCGGAATTGTTTTTACTACTATTCAGAAGTTTTCGCCGGATAAAGGATTAACTGTGTATGGTAAGCTGTCCGATAGAAAGAATATCATAGTTATTGCCGATGAAGCGCATAGGAGCCATTACGGTTTTGGCGCAAAGATGGTTGATGATAAAAGCGGCGGCATTAGGACAACCTACGGTCTCGCAAAGTATCTAAGGGATGCTTTGCCGAATGCAACATTCATAGGTTTTACCGGAACCCCGATTGAAAAGGAAGATGTTTCTACGATAGGAGTTTTCGGCGAGTGCATAGATATTTACGATATTGAACAGTCCATAGAAGATGGTGCGACTGTAAAGATTTATTATGAGTCCAGACTTGTAAAGATACACCTGAAACCTGAAGAAAAGGAAAAACTCGACGAAGAAGTAGAGGCAATTACCGAAAGCGCAGAGAGCACCACTACAGAAAAGGCAAAAGCAAGATGGGCACAGCTTGAAGCAATTGTCGGACATAGGGAAAGAGCAAAAACTGTTGCCTGTGATATGGTCAGTCATTTTGAAAAGAGGCAGGATGTTTTCGAAGGAAAAGCCATGGTTGTATGCATGAGCAGGCGAATTGCCGTTGAACTATATGAGGAGATTACTAAGCTAAGGCCCTTATGGCATAATCCAGACAAGAAAAAGGGAGCAATAAAAGTTGTAATGACTTCCAGTTCTTCTGATCCTGAAAATTGGCAGATACACTCCTCAACCAAGAATGAAAGAAAAGAGATTGCCGAGAGATTTAAAGATACAAACGATTGCCTAAAAATGGTCATCGTCTGCGATATGTGGCTTACAGGGTTTGATGTGCCTTGTCTGCATACGATGTATATTGATAAGCCGATGAGAGGACATAACCTCATGCAGGCTATAGCGAGAGTTAATCGCGTTTATAAAGACAAACCCGGCGGGCTGATTGTTGATTATATTGGTATTGCTTCCGACCTGAAAGATGCTCTGGCGGTCTATACGCAAAGCGGAGGCAAAGGCGCGCCTACGCTTGATCAGGGAAAAGCAGTAGCAAAGATGTTTGAGAAATTTGAGATTGTTACTTCTATACTTGGCGGGTTTGACTATAAGAGATTTTTTAGCGTAGATACACAACGGAAACTTGCTATTATTCTGGAAGCGCAGGAATTCATATTAAGCAAGAAAGACGGGAAAGAAAGATTCGAGAGGGAAGTAACAGCTCTTTCAATGGCGTTTGCTCTTTCAGTACCTGACGCTAAAGCCATGGAAATAAAAGATGAAATCGGATTCTTTCAGGCTGTAAAGGCAAGGCTGTTAAAATTCGAAACAAGCGCCTCCGGTAAATCTGATGTAGAAATAGAAACGGCAATAAGGCAGATAGTAGATAAAGCTGTTGTGTCTGATGGTATTGTAGATGTGTTTGATGCTGCAGGGATAAAGAAACCTGAAATATCTATTCTTTCAGATGAATTCCTTAAAGAAATAAAAGGAATGGAAAAGAAGAATATTGCATTGGAATTACTGAAAAAACTTCTGAATGATGAGATAAAAGTAAGAATCAGAAAAAACTTGATTCAAAGTAAAATGTTTTCCGAAATGCTGGAAAATGCCATTCGAAAATATCAAAACAACTTGCTTACCGCGGCTCAGATTATCGATGAACTCATACATATGGCAAAGGATATTAGAGAATCAGATAAGAGAGGTGCCCAATTTAACCTTTCTAGCGAAGAACTGGCATTCTATGATGCCTTAGCTAATAATCCGAGTGCAAGAGATGTTTTGGGCGTCGAGAAATTAAGAGATTTAGCCAGGGTCTTAGTCCAAAGAGTAAAAGCTAATACTTCCATTGATTGGACTATAAAAGAAAATGTCCGGGCTAAACTTAAAGTTATTGTAAAAAGACTCCTAAGACAGTACGGCTATCCGCCTAATCTGGAGTTGCTGGCTACTGAAAATGTCCTGAAGCAAGCTGAACTTCTGGCTGACGAGTGGGTTGCTTAAAATATCTTTATGGATTTGCCACTGATTGCCGAAGTAATCCTAAAGTTAGGATCACTTATTGAAGCGGAAATATTGCTTCAACTTTAGTAACTTGCCCATAACTATCAGTAAAACCGATGCCTATAGATTCAACTTCAGTAGTCATCGGTTTTATGTTTGAATCTCCAATAACTGAATTTATATCAGAAGTGAAAGCTTTCTGATTTTCTTTGGTTATGTTCGCGGCAAGTACGCTGAAATGCGGATCAAATTGACTAAAAGCGTTCGGACTGCCGTATTTCTCGAAAGATTCCTTTTTTGCCGGAATACTCATAGCCCAGGAAGGAACCTCAGAGCCTTTATATCTTAGAGCGTTGAGTTTGGATATAACATTATCAGATAGTTTCTGAAGCTGTTTATTTTTATCTGCGCCTAATAAAATCCAATTCCCAGCGCTCAGACTGAAATTCGAAGTCTCAATCGGAAATTTTTTAGTGTCTTGAGCAATGGTTTTTACATACTCTTTAATCTTTCCAAGTTCTGTAATATCGTAGTCTGTAAGGTATAAGGTTAAATGCACCGGATGATTTTTCAGAAAGGGTTTTAAATTATATTTTGTCAGTAAGCCTTTTGACATAAGATTATTATTGAAAGTCCTGATTGCTTCTTCGACATTCGGCGAGCATTTCACAAACACATTGATGCTTGCTATTTCTTCCTTTCTATCAGAATTTTTCGTATTGTTGCAACTCAATACCAAGGCTGTAGCAAAAACTAGAGATACTAAACAAAGAATACCCTTTATGATATTTACTGGTTTCATTGAAAATGCTCTCCATTTTTTTGGTTTTGATGATTAAATATTAGTGATATTAAACTTTATATCAGAGAGAATCACCAATTTTTATACATCGTAATTAAATAAATAGATAAAGGAAAGCTTATGCACAAAGAGATTAAGAAAGAACTCGAAAAAAGGGTAGTAAAGTTTCTGACATGGCTGAAGACTGAGATGTATGAGGAAAACATTCCTCTTCAGGCTAAATATTCAGAATTCACTGAATGGGTGCCTTTTGAGAAAAGAGAAACTCTCGAGTACAAAAACATTAAGGAAGGGGACACATGGGGACATCCATGGAACAGCGCATGGTTTCATGTTACTGGGAAAGTCCCTGCTTCATGGAAAGGCAAAACAGTTGCCGCAAGACTCCAATTTGAGGGTGAACTTCTCATATTTGATGAAAAAGGAATGCCTCAATATGCTCTCACCAATGCTTCAGTCTGGGATTTAGAATATGTTAAGAACAGGATTATCATTTCAGAATGCGCCAAGGGCGGCGAAGAAGTTTCCTTCTGGGTAGAAGCCGCTTGCAATGGCATTTTCGGTCTTCCGATAGGTCCCGACCCTCAGAGAAATGACCCAAACAGGCACGGCGTCTTCAATGGCGTTATCCGCGAACTCAAACTCTCTCTCTTCAATAAAAAACTATATGCTTTGATGCTTGATATTGAAGTCCTTAACTCAATGGTGGAAGTTCTTGAAAAAGGAATTCCTAGAAGAGAAAAGATTCTGAGAGCTTTGAACAAACTAATAGATGTTTTTGGTTACGAAATACAGAATGTTGACAAAGCTCTGGCAATTACCAAAGAGCTTCTCTCCAAGAAGAACGGCGATTCAGCCATGTCGGTTTCCTGTATCGGTCATGCGCATCTTGATACTGGATGGCTCTGGCCTGTTAAGGAGAGCATCAGAAAGGCAGCAAGAACTTTTGCTCATCAATTCGACCTTATTGACCGCTATCCGGGATATATTTTCGGCGCTTCCCAGCCTCAGCACTTCCAATTCATCAAAGACCACTATCCGATGCTTTATGATAAACTCAAAAAGTATGTCAAAGCAGGCACATTTGAACTTCAGGGCGGCATGTGGGTGGAAGCCGACTGCAATCTAATCAGCGGCGAATCAATGATAAGACAAGTTCTTCACGGCAAAAATTTCTTCATGGACGAATTCGGCGAAGATGTCAAAAATCTCTGGCTCCCTGATGTATTTGGTTACTCTGCCGCCATGCCTCAGATACTTTCCAAGTCCGGCATAGATACTTTCATGACCCAGAAGATTTCATGGAACCAGTTTAATGCGTTCCCTCACCACACTTTCATCTGGGAAGGCAATGACGGTTCGGAAATCCTCACTCACTTCCTTCCTACCAATACCTACAATGCAGTCAACACGCCCAAAGAGCTCATTAATGCCGAAAGAAGATTCGTCGAGAATGATGTTCTTGAGGAATTTCTCTCTCTCTTCGGGATTGGCGACGGCGGAGGCGGACCGAAGGATGACCAGATAGAAAGAGCCATTAGGATGAAAGACCTCGAAGGCGTTCCTAAGGTCAGGATGGAGCCTGCCAAGGATTATTTCAAGAGACTTCACACCAAGAAGCATCTGCTTGAGAAATGGGTCGGCGAACTATACCTTGAACTTCATAGAGGTACTTTGACTACTCAAAGCAAAGTCAAGAGGGACAATAGAAGGCTCGAGCGAACCCTTATTTCTCTTGAACAGATTGCATCGCTCCTGCCTTATGACAAATATCCTAAAGCTGTTCTCGACAAGATATATAAAATTCTTCTCATAAATCAGTTTCATGATATCATTCCCGGTTCGAGCATTAAGAAAGTTTACGAGAATACTCACAAGGAATACGCTGAATGCTTTGCCGCGACAGATAAACTCAAGGAAAGCATCGCTGTCGAGCTTTTCGCAAAGGACGACAATGCCATTACTCTCTACAATACTCTCTCCTTTGACTACGAAGCTGAGATCTTCTTGGGAACCGAATGGGCCGGTTATGAAATCGGGGATGGCAATAAAGTTACTCCGTCACAAGATACGCTTAATGGCGTAGTCATTAAAGTAAGCTTAAAACCTTTTGAATTCAAAACTCTCTACAAAGGCGACAAGAATCATCATCAGGTCGAGCTGTCTGGTTCCTTTACTCTTGAGAATGACAAGGTTAAATATGTCTTCGACAAGAATGGACAGATTACTGAAGGTTATGACAAGGAGTTCAATAAACTCTTCCTTACCAAAGGAAATGTTCTTTCTCTCTATGTGGACAGAGTTAATGACTGGGATGCATGGGATGTGGATATCATGTACGAAAACTGCAAGGCCGAAGAAGCAAAATGCGTCAAGGCTTATCCTAAAGTCTCAGGCGATGTCTTTAACGGGCTGAAGTTTGAATATGAAATAAGTTCTTCCAAGATTGTCCAGCATATTCATCTCTCTCATGGTTCGAAAGAACTTCAGGTGCATACTCATGTAAACTGGAATGAGTTCCACAAGATGCTCAGAATGTCTATGGATACGACTATTAAATCCGACACTGCAGCTTTCGACATTCAGTATTCCTATGTCAAGAGACCTACTCACAGAAACACAAGCTGGGATATGGCAAAGTTTGAAACAGTCGCCCACAAATATGTGGATATCTCTGACCTGAATTACGGCGTGGCTCTTCTGAATAACTGCAAATACGGTCACAAAGTGCTTGGTTCTACTATTGACCTGAACCTCATGAGAGCGCCTACAGTGCCTGATCCGGACGCAGACCTTGGCAACCATGACATAATGACGGTCATCTATCCGCACGCTAATCAGCTTGCTATGTCTGAAGTTTATGAAGCAGGGACTAAACTCAATGCCAAACCTGTTGTATTCCATGGCTACAAGATGAAAGGCGATTTGAGCCAGTTTGTGGAAGTGGTCGAAAGAAACGGCGTTACTCTCGAAATTATCAAACACGCTGAAAAGGAAGACAAACATGTAGTGCGTTTTGTCGAAACCAAGGGCATGAACGGTTCAATCAAACTCAGATTCAAAAAGGAAACTGAACTTATTGAAACTAACCTTATCGAATGGAAAAACGGCAATACCCAAAAGGTTCATGAAGTGGAACTTTTCTTCAAGCCTTTTGAAATAAAGACATTTAAGTTCAGCGTCTAATTGTATTTCGATATCATTTTTCTAAAAACAAACGGTCATTGTTCCTCAAACAAGGGACGATGACCGTGATTTCACATAGGTATTCTAAGTAGTTGTTGCTGCAAAAGATCCAATATCACAAAGATGCCAACCATGAGCGATATCCCCATGAGAGCAATACCCAGTTCCCAATGCAGCTGCTCCACCGGTACAACTATTACCATTACTCCCATTAGCATTGCAGGCGTCAGAGTCGGCTGTCCCTGCGCTAGCGCCGCTATCGCATAAATTTCCAACAGTGGGATTGGCCGAACTGCCGGGTTCACAATACATTGCTTTCAATTCAAGCGAAGACAGAGCCGGGTGAATGTAGTTTATTTTCTTCTTCATATATTTCTTTTTACAAGTTTATTAATTTGCATCTAATGTTCGACTTATTTGATAAATATTTGAGCCATTATATAATTATTTATACTCTTTGCAAGTACGGTTTTCATTCTTCTTCGTAGCGCTGTCATCATATCGTAGCTTTTCGATATTGAAATGCTTAATAGCCTGCAAGCGATGCTACATAGCAAATACGAAATGCTTCATAGCGTGCAATCTATGTTATATTTCATGCAATCTATACTATGTTCTATACACGAAATGCTCCATGAGTAACGAGAAAATAAGCGTAAACAGAACGAACTACTTTTTATCCTTTAGGAATTATAGATAGTGCCTTTTCGTTCAGACACTAACTATTCGAAGGGGATATTGAGCATTTTGGAAAGATTGCTGGCAATGTTGGTAATTGCTAAGGCGTATTCGCGTATTTGTTCTCTTGTCCCGCATATATTCACAGCTCCTATCAAGCTTCCATCCTCAGTTACATTGTCCATCCTTCCAATAGCAATAAAGCCATGCCTCTGAATATCAGTGGAAGGACTCACGAACATCTCTGCGTCTTTCAGAATTGTAATTCCTGAAGTGCCAATGGCGTCTCCAATTGTGCTGGGAAAGAGTTTATTGAATAGGTAATTCATTGAAGGATGAAGCATAGATATAAGCTCGAAGAATTCATGCGTTTCACTTTTACCTATTCTTGTCAGAAAAAGTTTTCTATTGAATTCATGCTGATAACTAATGAAACCTTCAAAAGGGTTCTGGGGTTTAAAAAATTTTTTAGGCCTTATAGCCAGTATGCCAAGATTTCTGTCTTGAGGAAAATCCTCGTAAACCTTGAGATCAACAGGGAAAAGATACTTGAGGTTATTAAAAAATTTTCTTTGGCTTATTCCCCAGATTACCAGACTTGCTACTGTCGCAGTCCCATTCATCTGGTTATAGTAAGTTTCATTCAAATATTTCCTAAATCGTATGAACTTTCCAAAATCAACAAATATCCTTGCCCTGAAGAGTTTATTGCCGAAATAAAAAGTCTCAGGTTTAGATACAAGAGCCTTTAAAGATGGGTACTTAATGGTTCCTTTTTCTCCGAATTCCTTTTTTAACTTCTGCATTATTTCCTGCATAGGAAGACCGTCCACTGGCACATGGTGATATTGAATCCACATATCGCATTCAGATAGATTTTCGATAAAACGGCATTTGATATTCAAAAGACCAAACCCTGGATGCTTGCATAGCCTTGTGTTTGGGATTTTCAATCTGTCAATAGACAGGATGTCTGAACTACTGCTCTTGACTATATCAAAATGAATTAGTGAAGCATTCAGGATTCTTCTGACCAGGCACTGCAATTCCTGTTTGCCGGCGTGTGATATTTTCGTAGCTTTTTCTGACCAGTGAAGAAGTTTTTTCAAAACAATCCAAGCTTTTAAGTGATCGCTCTTCTTTTGGGATTGATTGTAATTGAAGAAGATTATTAGTTTGTTTAACGCCTCCTGAATCATTGCATCAGTAAGCATGGAAAATGAGGGGCGAGTCTTATCAAAGTAAGGGGTGAGTTTTTTTAATCGTCCATTTCCATCAAACTCAGCTTCGACAATGTCCGTAAAGAAGAGCTGAGTTCTTTTTGTTTTGAATAGTGACCATGAAAGAGACCAGTGAGTCGCAGGAGTGTTCCTTAGGAATTCAGAAAGCCTATTAATTATTATGGCTTTTGCCTCATCTATATTTTTGGGTTTAGTAAAGCCTTTAGTATAATCGAGCCTGAGGCTTGCAAGCATAAATTTGGACTGCTCATTTCTTAGGAAAGTGCCTGTTACTCTGCGCCAGCCGTTTTCTTCGACTTTGAACCCCATTTTTTTAAGTCCCTGAAGCGTCTTTATTATAAGAATAAGAAGAATAGAGCCCAGAGACCAGCGATCAATCAGGTGTCTCATTCTAAGCTTTGGGACTTGATGGTGCATCAAAGGATTGTCATTCTTTTTTTTGTCTTGTGCAATTGCCTGACTCTCATTTAAAGAGAAAGAAGTCTTATGGTTCTCGATAGAGTTTAAGAATTTTGATATAACTGCAGTTGTTTCTGTTGGCATTTCTTCCTGCGGGGAATGGCCACATTCGG
>JBAXXY010000065.1:0-14155 GCA_037127655.1 Lentisphaerota bacterium | reverse complement strand
AATCTGGCATGACAATTTTAATGACGCTCTTGACCAAGCAGAAAAAGAGAACAAGTATGTTCTTGCTGATTTTACAGGTTCAGACTGGTGCCCTTGGTGCATGAAGCTTGAGGAAGAAGTTTTTGACAAACCTGAATTTGCATCATACGCCAAAGATAATTTAGTACTTTTCAAAGCTGATTTTCCAGAATCAAAAGAACTTAGCGAAGAAATCAAAAAGCAGAACGATGAATTACAAGACAAATATAAGGTAGAGGGTTTTCCAACTGTTCTTATTCTTGATAAAAACAGCGAAGTTATAGTTACTATGGGCTACAAAGAAGGAGGAGCTGTATCTTATGTAGATTCCATAAAGAAATGTATTTCTGACTACAATTTACAAAACTAAATCATATGAGCCTTTTGCCAAACTCTTAAGGAGAGAATAACTATGCCTGAAAACCCGAAATACATTTACTTTGTAAGTCTTGGTTGCTCTAAAAATTTCGTTGATACGGAAGTTATGGCGGCAGCTCTTATCAAAAACTCTTTTGGTTTAACTGATGATAAAAATGAAGCCAGCGTTTGCGTAATAAACACATGCGCATTTATTCCACCAGCAAGAACAGAAGCTGAAAATAATATCCAGGAGCTGATCAAATGGAAGAATAAAAAGAAAGCTTCCAGAAAACTTGTCATAACAGGATGCCTGACTCAATGGGACAAGGATAAAACTTATTCAAATAAATATCCTGAAGTCGATCTCTGGCTTGGGCTAGGGGAAATTCCAAATCTTCCGTCCCGGGTAGCTGAACTTTTCAAAAAAGGAGAAACAGGCAATTTGGGATGTAAAACTATATGTGATTACAAACCCGATTTTCTCTATGATGAAAAGACTCCAAGGCTCGTACTTACGCCTGGAAGTTATGCTTTTATCAAAATTGCAGACGGCTGTGACAATAGGTGCTCATATTGTTCAATCCCTTCTATCAGAGGAGGATTAAGAAGCAGAAGCATCGAATCGGTGGTCAGTGAAACAAAAAATCTTGTGACATCAGGCATTAAAGAAATAATTGTTATTGCCCAGGATATTACAGCATTTTCAAGAGATAAAAAGGAAGCTGGCGATAGCCTTGCAAAACTTCTCGGGGAAATGGATAAAATCGAAGGCGTGTATTGGATAAGACTTCATTACCTTCACCCCGAAGGAATTACTGATGAACTTATTGAAACCATCAAAAAGTCAAAACACATTATTCCATATCTGGATATTCCTCTTCAGCATATTTCTGATTCAATACTAACAGCTATGAACCGCAAAGTCAGCAGAAACCACATTGTTGAAGTTATGGCTAAACTTAGAAATATTAATGGGATGATTATAAGAACCACCTTCCTTGTCGGGTTCCCTGGGGAAACTGAAAATGACTTCAAAGAACTGGAAAAGTTTGTTCGAGATCAAAAATTCGAACGAGTCGGAGTTTTTCCATTCTACCCGGAGCCCGGGACCAAAGCCTCTACAATGCCTGGCAAAGTACCTGATGATATTGCTAAAGACAGAGCAGAAATTATACAAAAAATCCAAGCGGAAAACTCCTTAAATTTTAATTCAAACCTTGTAGGAAAAACTTTTAATGTTATCCTTGACTCTATTGTAAAAGGGTATGCTTTAGGCAGGACTTACATGGATTCTCCTGATATCGACAACACTGTAGTTGTTTCTATTCCGAAAGGAAGCAAGGTAAAAGCAGGCGAATTTGTAGAAGTTAAAATCGAAAGTTGTTCAGCTTTTGAGCTTAAAGGAACTTTAAATTAAGGCAAAATGGGGAAATATGAATCTGCCAAATAAAATCACTGTAAGTAGAGTTGTTCTTGTCTTTATCGTACTAATTCTTGCCAACATTTATTTTAAGTTCCCGCAGCCTTACGCGTATGCTCTCCAAATTATCGCAGTACTGCTCACTGTCATTGCCGCGCTTACAGACCTTGTTGACGGCTGGATTGCAAGAAAATACAATCTGATAACTGATTTTGGTAAACTTATGGATCCTCTTGCAGACAAGATATTTGTGATGACGATATTTATTATTTTTGTGGATACGCCTAATCCTATAACAAAGCATGCAATGTTGCCAGGTTGGGTTGTCATTGTTGTCCTTGCAAGAGAGTTTTTTGTTACTGGTTTAAGATCATTGGCCGCCGCAAAAGGACAGATAATTGCCGCTGATAATCTCGGCAAACTCAAAACAGCTGTTCAGATGGCATTCTTTGTTTTCGGCGGATTTATATGGTTAAACATCATTAATCTCGAAGGCACAGTCAGGTTAGTGTGGATAATATGCATGATTTTAGTAGCAGTGATCACTCTTTATTCCGGGCTCTGGTATTTTATCAAGTACAAACATCTTTATCTGAAAAACACCTAATTTCTTCTTAAGGGACTTTAATATGGCTCTCTGGAGCGGCAGATTTGACGAGACCCCAAATAAAGCTCTTTCTGAGTTCAGCGAGTCAATTTCCTTTGACGAAAAGTTATATAAATATGACATCATGGGAAGCATTGCTCATGCGAAAATGCTCTCCCAGACAGGAATAATATCATCATCTGCATCTGCAAAAATAGTTGCTGGGCTACAGAAGATAGAAAAAGATATTGATAACGGCAACTTTGAGTTCAAAACCGAACTTGAAGATATTCACATGCACATCGAATCAGCGCTTATAAAAGAAATTGGCGATGACGGTGCAAGGCTGCACACTGCAAGAAGCAGAAACGATCAGATTGCCCTAGATATAAGGCTCTACCTAAAAGACCATATTCAATTGATCGTCAAAAAAATAACAGATCTTCAAAAGGCTTTGCTTGAAAACGCCCTTCAGAATTCAAAAGTTATTATTCCAGGTTACACTCATCTTCAACGAGCGCAAGTTGTCCTCTTTGCTCATCATCTCTTAGCATATATCGAGATGTTTGACAGGGATAAGGGAAGATTGGAGGATTGTTATAAAAGACTTAATGTTATGCCATTAGGTTCAGGTGCAATTGCAGGAACCACGCTTCCAATCAATAGAGAAATAACAGCTAAACTCTTAGATTTCCCAGAAGTTTCAAGAAATAGCATGGATGCTGTAGCTGACAGAGATTTTGCCTGCGAACTTCTTTCTGATCTGGCAATTTTTGGAATGCATATTTCAAGGCTCTCAGAAGATATTATCATTTGGTCAACAACTGAATTCAAATTCATCGAACTTTCTGACGACTTCTGCACAGGGTCGAGTTTAATGCCCCAGAAAAAAAATCCTGACATTGCTGAAATTTCCAGAGGCAAGACCGGAAGACTTTACGGAAATATGATCTCTATCTTTACTCTTCTTAAAGGTTTACCGCTTACTTACAATAGAGATCTGCAGGAAGACAAAGAAAGTGTTTTTGACTCTGTTGAAACGGCACTGAAGATTTTATCAGTTTATCCTCCGATGATAAGGAAAATGAAAGTTAATGAGGCAATAGCTCTCAAAGCCGCATCAGATCCAATGCTTATGGCAACTGATCTTGCTGAAAGATTGGTCGAACTTGGCTTACCTTTCAGAACTTCCCATCACAGAGTCGGCGCTTTGGTCAAATGGTGTAATACTAATAATATAGCGATGAACAACCTTACATTAGAACAGCTTAAAAACATTATTCCAGAAGCTGATGCAGAATGCCTTAATCTTTTTTCTCCTGAATCAAGCATTTCAAAGAGAAATCTTACGGGCGGAACCTCATTCAATCAAGTAGAACTCCAGCTCAAATTCTGGCAAGCTAAACTCAGCTAGCAACTTTCCCACGATTAAAATATTATTCAATTATTTTACTAATTAGGCTTTCCTAATTTTCTAGCTCTGATATGATTCAGTTAAAGTTTAAATCTTACTTTTGTTTATTTATGGAAAGCTATGCAATTGACAATCTGTCTGTGATTCAGCAGGAATATATCGAAACAATATATATGCTATGCCGTAATCATGAACATGCTCACACCAAAGACATAGCAGATAAGCTTAATGTCAAAATGCCGTCGGTAGTTGATGCCCTCCAGAGCCTTGCAAAAATGGAGATGATTAACTACGAAACAAGGCAGCCTGTTACTTTGACTCAGAATGGTCAAGAGATAGCTGTGACTCTGAATGCCAGACATAAAGCTCTTGCTGATTTTTTTAACAATGTACTGGGATTTGATAAGGAATATTCAGATAAAACTGCATGCAGTTTGGAACATGTTATTGATGAAAAACTCAAAAGCCGCATCTGCGCATTTAATTCTTTCCTTAAGAACGATGAGGCTTCACTCAATATAGTAAATAAATTCAAAGATAAGACATTTTGAATTATGATGATCCCGATGCGAAAAATGAAAGTAAATCAGAGAGGATTTATTAAAAGCGTTACTGCCAGAGGTGAACTTGGCAAGAGAATCAGAGATATGGGCGTGCTTCCGGGTTCTGAATTTATGATTATTGGCAAGGCTCCGCTATACGATCCTGTAGCTCTCAAGCTTACCGGATTTACTCTTACATTACGCAATAGCGAGGCTGACTACATCATGTGCGAAGTGGAGGATGATTTTAATGGCTAGAAAATCAATAACAGTTGCCGTAGCTGGACAGCCGAATTGCGGCAAAAGTACCATATTTAATATGCTTACCGGTTCAACAGCCAGAGTTGGAAACTATCCCGGCATAACCGTCGAGAGAATGGAGGGCTTTTGGAAAAACAACGACTATAAAATCAAATTTATAGATCTTCCTGGAACCTATTCACTCACATCATACTCATTAGAAGAAGTCGTAGCAAGAAAAGTCATTATAGAAGAAAAACCTGACATAGTCCTATGCATGCTTGATGCGACAGCTCTTGAAAGAAGCCTTTATCTGGCCATACAAATAATTGAAATCGGTATTCCGGTTGTTATTGGTCTGAATATGATGGATGAAGTCAGGCGCGAAGGCATTCAGATAGAAACAGCTAAGCTTTCGAAAAAACTTCTAGTTCCTGTAATAGAATGCATTGCAAGAAAATCAGTCGGAAAAGATGAAATCATCAAAGCTGTTATCGAAACCTACGAAGATCCCAACAGAAACACTTTAAAAATCAATATTTCTTACGGCCCTGATATAGACCCCGCGCTGGATAAAATGGAGTCCATAATTAATGCTGAAAAATTCCTGACTGAGAAACACCGCCCAAGATGGCTGGCAATCAAATATATGGAAGATGACAGCTATATTATAAATTCAGGAAAGAAAGAAGATTCAAAAACTTCAGAAATCTTATACTCAAAAGTTAAAGAATTAGAAAAGCATACTGAAAAATCGCTCAAAACCTACCCGGAAGCTTTAGTCTCAGATTATAGATATGGTTATATAACATCACTGCTCAAAGGCGGAGTAATATCAAGACCAAATGCATTTAGGCGCAATATTTCGGAAATTATCGATAAAGTAGTTACAAACAGGGTTCTAGGACCTTTGATTATGCTTGGGATTCTTTATCTTCTTTTCTGGTTCACATTTACGCTTGGGGCATATCCGCAAGAGCTTCTTCAGGATGGGTTTGGGTTCCTGGGGATTATTGGAAGCAAGTATATATCAAATTCTCTTTTGCAATCGCTTGTCGTATCTGGGATTATTGACGGCGTCGGAGCTGTGTTGAGCTTTGCTCCATTGATTCTTATAATGTTCGCCATGCTCTGTTTTCTTGAAGATTTAGGCTATATGGCGCGCGTTGCCTATATGCTTGATAAGGTATTTAGAACCTTCGGCCTTCATGGCGCATCAGTAATGCCTTTTATTGTAGCAGGCGGAATTCCAGGCGGATGCGCTGTCCCTGGAGTGATGACAGCAAGAACTCTAAAAAGCCCCAAAGAGAGAATTGCTACTATTTTAACGGCTCCATTTATGGTATGCGGGGCAAAAGCTACAGTTTATCTTATGCTTGCAGAAACTTTTTTCCCCGGAAAAGCTACGCTAGTTATGCTGGTACTTACAATTGCGGCGTGGGTTTTTGCTCTGATGGTTTCTCTGGTTCTCAGATTGACTATTCTTAAAGGAGAACCTACTCCTTTTATAATGGAACTGCCTCCTTATAGGCTTCCGACAGTTTATGGGATTGTGACGCACACATTGGACAGAGTATGGCAATTTGTCAAAAAAGCCGGGACGGTAATATTTGCTGTATCAATAGTTATGTGGGCTCTGATGACATTTCCAAGACTTCCTGAAGATAATGCAAAGACAGAAACTGCCGGAACTTTGACGACAACAGCAATTGCTACTCCATCTCTTCAATCTGACAAAGAAGAAACAAAAGACCTTGATGCATTGAAATATTCTATCGCTGGAGGATTCGGTTCATTCCTTGAGCCAATCACGAAATACGCAGGATTTCAGTGGCAGGTAAACATCTCCCTTATTGGAGGTTTTGCCGCAAAGGAAGTGATATTGTCCACTCTTTCCACGGCATATTCGCTTGGAGGTCATGACCCCGATTCGGATGAACAAGCTTCGGCAAAATTCAGAGCAAGATTGCTCTCAGACCCAAACTGGACAATTCCGTCTATAATAAGTTTATTCCTATTTATGCTTCTCTATGCACCGTGCTTAACAACTGTCGTGGCAATGGCAAAGGAAACTTCATGGAAATGGGCAATAGGTGGAACCATGGGAAGTTTGATCTTCGCCTACATCCTATCGGTCATCGTCTATCAACTTTTGCTGAAATTTTACTAATTGAGATTATCTGAAATAAATGACTGACTCTTTGCTGAGTGCGGCATCTATCTTTTTTCCGGCATCCGTCAATTGCTGAATTATAAGTTCCTTGTCTCCGTACCTGAGAGCGTCTGTCATGCAGGTTTCTACACAGACGGGTTTATCTCCGCCAAGGGTGCGTTCATAACAGAAATCGCATTTGTGGGCTTTCTTCTTTTCCTTATTGTACTGAATGACCTGGTAAGGGCATTTCTTTACACACATTTTGCATCCGATGCACTTGTCAGGATTGATGAAAACAATGCCAGTTTCAATATCTTTAGTGATAGCTTTGAACTTGCAGGCCTTGATGCATTCAGGATCCTTGCATTGCTGGCAGGGAACGACATAGCAGGTTTCTTTCAATTTAGGGAAGTTGCCTTCAAGTTTTTTTTCTACTCTCAGGTAATAAGGTATCTCGTCCGGTTTTGCTTTTGTGTGATCTACAAGGCTATGATTATTTCTGCATGCTATGATACATGTTTTGCATCCGATACATCTATTTAGATCAACAGCTATGGATATTTGCTTTGTCATATTTTTACCCGATTTTAGTAATTTTTACTCTGCATGAGACATGAGCTTCTGCTCCGACGCAATCCTGGTATTCAAGCGTAGTACCTGAATCATGTATCAGGATATTATCATTTACACCGGGAGCTAAAGAAGCTATAGAGTTCATTTTGCTCCCGAAACCGTGCATCAGACCCACGCAGTCAGGTCGAATTCTTTCTGTTAGTTCAGCTCTGACTGATAGTTTTGCGGAGAATGACTCAACAGTAATCATATCTCCAGCTTTTATTCCAAGTTTTTCTGCTGTAACAGGATTAACAAGAAGAGGATTGTCTTTACATCCTGAAATGGAGTCCTTGAGCTGAGGATTATTCTGGGTCCACATGCCTGTGCCCTGATGAGTGATTATCCTGTAGGAAACAAGGATCAAAGGATACTCATCGACCTTGAAATTATATTCAGGAGCAAGCCCCGGCCTTGGCAGAGCCTGGCCTATATCTTCGAGTTCCTGCCAGTAAATCTCCAACTTTTTGCTTGGAGTAGAGAAGCCTCTCTCCTCGTATTTTCTGAAACCTATGGTGTTAGGCGACCAGACATTACCCATTTCCTGAAGTTTGGCAATCGAAAGGTTAAGAGGTTTTAGTTGTTTATCATAGTACTCAATTGGAGTTTTGAAGTCAAAAAATTCCGGCGCGAGTCTTTTTCCTATATCTATATATACCTGATTAGCAGGTCTGCACTCTTCAAGCGGTGGGAGAATTGCTGGGCGAAACATTATATCCAGAGCGTAATGATACATAAAGTGCATGTAGAGAAGTTCGTTTCGCTCGAAATATGTCGTATCAGGCAGAACAAGGTCGGCATATTTAGCTGCCTCGCTCATAAAGATTTCATGGACTACAAGCAATTCGAGTTTATAATTTCCTTTCTCGTCTTTCATCGTAACAGCGTCTCTCCATGCGGCTTCTCCCATTGAAGACATGGCTGGATTTGCTTCACATACTAACAGCGCCTTAAGGCCTCCGTCTTTTATGGCTTTGGACTGATACCAGGCAGGTTCCATAAAGTATTCATAATGGCTAAACTTATCTTTATCAGTACCTGTTCTATGATAACCAAGTTTATGAAGTTCAGGGCTTCTGGGAACTGGTTCAAGATCTTTGATTGGAGCTGTATCAGGAAGCGCCTGTCCGCCAGGATTGTCATAATTGCCTGTTATTGCCAGCAGTATTGTCCAGGCGTGGCCAAAATCCATTGCCTGTCCAAGCATTATTCCTTTGAAACTGTCAACCCCGACAGACGGAGCTTTGGCGCATTCTTCGGCAAAACTTTTTATCAACGAAGGATCAACATCGCAGATTGCGCCCATTTTCTCAGGAGTTTTGTCTTCTATATACTCGACTAGTTTTTCAAAGTCTCCCGGACGAATCCATTTTTCTATGAAATCTTTTTTATAGAGTTTAGTTTTTATAATATGATGGATCAAACCCAGAAAAAATGCTGTATCGCCGGATGGTTTTATCGGAATCCATAGGTCGGCCTTTGCGGCTTCGGTGGTAAATAGTGGATCAAGAACAACGAGTTTAGCGCCTCTCTCTTTAGCTTCCAAGATGTGTTGTGGGACATTGGCATTGTCAAGACATTCCATGGCGTTTCGTCCCGCCATAATCATTATCCCGCCCTTAGGAACGGTAAACCAAGCTGGCGGAGTATGATGCAGGACAGGGCCGCCTGTCGTTCTGAGAAATGCAGTCAATTTAGCAGAGTCGCAATATGATTGGACAGTAGAGACGAATCCGCCATAAGCATTGATGAAGCGCCATTTAATATCTGTAGCAGTGTGAGGATACAGGTGAAATGTCACCTGATGCGCAAGCTCGCGTTCTTTGATGTTCTTTAACTTTGCAGTGATTGTATCGCAAGCTTCTTCCCATGTGATGCGCTCAAATTTATTTTCACCTCTTTCTCCAACCCTTTTCATAGGGTACTTCAATCTATCTGGATTGTATTGCAGAGATATTCCTGCCATTCCCTTGGGACAGACTTTGCCTTCCCTTTTAGGATTGCCTTTAATCTCTTTTACTACCCCGTCCTCCAGCCTGACAATGATTGGACACTCAGTCTTACATTGATGGCATACCGTCGGAATCCACTTCCCTTTATCCATTGTTAACTCCCAAATTAGTTTCCCTGTATTCTTTTTATCTCTTTATATGCGTCAGAATAACCTAATTCATTTGCTTTAATTAAATCCTTTAAAGCGCCAGTTTGATCTCCTAACTTTTCCTTAGCAAGACCTCTTACATAGTAAGGTTTTGAGTTAGTAGGGACTAAATTGATTGAAGTAGTCAGGTCTTGTACTGCGCCTGCATAATCACCCAGGCCAGCCTTAGACTTTCCTCTAAGACGATAAGCATCTGCATTCTTAGGGTCTAATTCTATTGCTTTGGTCAAGTCTTGCACGGCGCCTGTATTATCCCCCAAGAACCCCTTAGCAGTGCCTCTATAAAAATAAGCATTGCTCTTAGGATCTAATTCTACGGCCGTATTCAAGTCTTGCATTTCACCTGCAGTGTCCTTCAAAAGCCCCTTGTCTATAGCTCTGAAGACATACGCATCTGCATTTTTCGGATTTAGTTTTATGGCTTCATTATAATCTTGTATTGCTCCTTCAAAATCATTATTTGAAGATTTTGCAATCCCACTATTAATATAGGTCTGCGCATTATTGCTATCGGCATAAATTGTTGTCCCATATAGAGACACTGCAAAAAACAAACCTGCAAAAATATTTCTTTTCACTTTTATCCCTTCATTTGCGTTACTAATATTTTAAAAAATGTTATTTATCCCAGCCTAATTCTTTTCTCTTGTCTTTTATGCACTGAAGCATTTTGTCGGCAAGCTGGTCAGGATTAGGATCAACAGTCATTGTAGAGCCAAGAGTGTCTTTTGCGTTAAAGATAAATTCCATTACTTTATCAGAGCCCTGCACAGGCGGATAGACGCAATGGAAAGAGCTCATACCGTTTAGACGGAAAGCGTAAGACGCTCCGACGCCTTTCTCATTTGACCATTCTGGGCTTGAGAAAGCGTAAGGCATATCTTTAATTGCTTTTCCTGCCGCGCCTGCGACTTTTCCGAATACTTCTGCGCATTTAGCATTGTCAATGCATTCTCCCATGTGCCATACCGGAGGCTCGTCCTTGAGAAAGCCTTTCAGCCCTGCTCCGGTTTTATCTAAAGCTCCTTTGCTGCAGAAACCGAGTTTGAGCAATGGGAAAGAAGCGCATCCGTTGGTCAGTATCAGAACATTATTAGCAATGAGTTTTTCAGAAATATCAACAATTGCCTTTTCGAATATTACTCTAGGATTAGTGCATCCGACCATGTTCACTATGCCAAGAATCCTGCCGTCCTTCATGGCTTCAACTATTGATTGGTACCCATATTTTTCTTCGACATGTTCAGGAGAAAATCCTACTTCTGCCTCAACTTCATAAGGTGGGATAGTTACAGGCACATCTCTTCTGGCTGCGAAGCTTTCTATGGCCCTTGTTACAATCTTTCTGGCAATTGCTTCAGTTTCACCCATGTTGGTATGGTATCTGTCATAACCGTAGTGCTCTGCGCCCGGGAGCCTTGCAGAATCACTTGTGGTAACTACTGTGGTCTTGAAGCATCTTGCTACTTCCATTATGCCGGGGAATACATCCTGAATGTCTGCTACCCACAGATCGAGAGCGCCTGTGCCCAAGACGAGTTCCGCGCCTACAGCGTTTGAAAGAGGTATGACATTTCCGTATCTATACATTGCTGAGAGTCCTGTACAGCATATTCCGTAAAACTCTATCCCAAGAGCGCCCTTGGTCTTTGCCATATTAATGAATTCCTCGCTCCTGCCGAATTTTATAATTTCACTGACAATAGTCGGGAGGTGCCCGTGAACGGCAATATTAACGAATCCTTTCTTCAATGCTCCGATATTAGTCCTTGCTGTTCGTCTGACAGGGCCTCCAAGCAGAATATCACTTGCAAGAGCCGGAGTCAGAACACCATTAAAAAGGAAAGCCAAACCGCATCTGCCGAACTGTTTCATTACATTTTCCCAGTCCCCGTCCGTACCGCAATTTGTTCTGTGGAGAGCTTCAAATACTTCGTGATAAGCGCTTATAGGTATGATGTCCATATCCTTCCAGACTTTCTTTCTCTCTTCAGAAGCAAAAGCCTCAATGAGTTTGAATTTTTCAGGCTTTGACCTGGACATATCGTCAAGAAGTATATCGGTGAATTCAAAAACTATATCTTTGAGGCTCTTATTTTCGGTTTTAATTCCGAGAGCGGCACAGCATTTGTAGAGAAGATCTTTTCCGACTATAGGCAGGTTCAGTTCCCCTGCTGCTGCTTTGCGTAGCGCTATAACCATTTCCCTTCCATGTGCGCCATGGGCTGCAGTCCCGGCGGCAATACTTCTTAGCATATTCCTGGCAACAATCAGGTGAGCATCTGCTCCGCAGACGCCCTTTGGGGCTTTGGCTGTAACCTTACATGGCCCCATACAGCAAATCCTGCAGCAGACTCCTGCCATTCCGAAATTGCACTGGGGTTTCTGTTTGTCGAATCTGTCAAAACTATTTTCGCAACCCATCTGATCCATCGCAAGAAGCATCTCTCTTACTCCTTTGTCCGGAGTTTTGGCTATGACATCCTGTTTAGATGGAAATGTTTTTCTGTACTCGTTAACGGCGCTTACATAATCCTGAGCTCCATCAGAATGCGTGTGTGGATGGTCATGATCATGGTCGTGAGTTTTATCGCACATTTGTCTATCTCCCTTTTTATGGTCGAATATGAATTTATTTAAAACTTATAACTATATGCCAAGTAGTATTGTACCCTAAAATAAGAAAACCCCTATGTCATATTTGTATAAAGTATTTTTCTATTAAATTTTATCAGCTTTTTGATTATTGCCTGATTTTTGCCTTTCTGCGATTTTCTGGGATAAAACATAAAAGCATGGAACAAGCAATGTTCCAAGAACAGCAGCAGCGACCATTCCTCCGAAAACAGTTGTTCCTAGTCCTCTTCTGCTAACAGCGCCGGCCCCTGTTGCTATAACAAGAGGGAAGACACCAAGGATAAAAGCCAATGAAGTCATTATAATAGCCCTGAATCTTTCCTTTGAAGCAAGCTCTGCAGCTTCTATAATTGAAACTCCATTTTTGTGATAAATATCTGCAAACTCCACAATAAGTATAGCTGTTTTTGCCGCCATCCCGAAGACAAGCACAAAGCCGACCTTGACGAAGAGATTATTATCAAGCCCCGTCGCAAAAAGTCCCAAAATTGCCCCAGTTAAGGCAACAGGGATTGAAGCCATAACTGATAAAGGCAGCGTCCAACTATTGTATTTGCCTACAAGGAAGAGAAACATCATGACAAGGGAAATAGCAAAGATCATTACTATGACATTGCCTACCCTCTTCTGAAAATAATATGTCCCCGTCCACTCATACTGGAATCCTTCAGGCAATATATAACTTGCTATTCTTTCCATGGACTCGATAGCCTGTCCTGAACTGTATCCTGGAGCAGGCCTGCCCTGAACTTCCGCATTCGCATACATGTTGTAGTGATATACGATATTAGGAGCAAGAGTCTTGCTAACCGTAACAAGTGTGTTGAGCGGAACAAGACTGCCAGCAACAGTCTGAAGATAAATTCTCCCGATGTCATCAATACTGGTTCGCTGTTCTTGAACAGACTGAACAAGGACCTGAAACATTTTTCCAAATGTGAAAAACTGGTTTATATATTTACTGCTTAAATAGATAGTAAGGTAGTTAAAAACATCTTGAAGAGGTATTCCAAGTTTCAGGCACTTAGCAATATTCACATCGACTTTTACCTTTGGCACCAATAGGTAATAGCTGTATATTCCTTCAAGTTCAGGCTGTTTCTTTGCCTCCTCCATAAAATTACCAAGAACTTCATTTATCTGAAGCGGGTCATTTCCGATAAGTTGCTCTATCTCAAACTGGAAACCTCCTGTTTGCCCCAAACCTGAAATAGGCGGGCGGTTAAATACAAAACAGTATGCTTCGGGGGCTTCTTTAATCAGTCTCTTGCTAATTTTTTCTATTATAGCCTCCTGGCTCAATTCAGGAGTAGTTCTCTTGCTCCAGTCATCAAGGATAATGAACATATGTCCCAAATTGGATGTATTGGCAAAGTTCATTATCGAATAACCCGGAATACTTATGACATGTGCGATACCAGGAATATCCTTCAGAATATTATTGATTTTATCAATCACGACTCTGGTTCTGGCAAGAGAGGCGCTGCTGGGCATCTGGAAATTAATATAAAGAAGCCCCTGATCCTCAGTGGGAAGGAACCCACTTGGAACTTTGGTATAAGCGGCTATTACTACAGCAATTATAATTGCAAATAAAAGCAGTATCAGGGCAGTTTTTCTTATTAAAATTGCTACGGCTTTGACATATACTTTTGTTATATAAGAAAAAACTTTCTCAAACCATCTGAAGAAGAAATTCTTCTTTCTTTCATGTTCTTGCTTCCGGAGAAGGAGTACACACAATGCAGGACTGAGGGTAAGAGCGTTAATAGCGGATATAACTACCGAAGAGGCAATTGTTATTGAGAACTGCTTGAATATCTGGCCGTTGATACCCGGTATGAAAGCAAGCGGCAGGAAAGCCACAACAAGGACAAGGGTGGTAACTATTACAGGCCCTGTAACCATCCTCATGCTCTTTCTAGCAGCTTCTACAGGGCTTAATCCCTCTTTTTCCATCACGCTGCTGACATTCTCGACTACCACAATGGCATCATCCACCACTATCCC
>JBAXXY010000064.1:0-14336 GCA_037127655.1 Lentisphaerota bacterium | reverse complement strand
TGCATTAAACAGCTGGGGAAATAAACAATCTCAGTATGCAATATAAGCTTAACCCAAGTATCGCGTAGCAGAAGTATAGGAAACTGTACAACTCTGCGAAATCTTTACGACATCCTCTTTTTTTGTGTTTAAATTTTCGATTTTGGTTCCCAATACAGTCAACTTATTGCAAGAAGAATAAGAGAGCTTAACATTTACAGTAAAATCCTTCCTTTTTTTGCTACACTTTGACGGAATTTTCGGGGGTGGTCGGTAGACCCCCTAAATCAATAAAATCTCAATATCTATTTTTCAATAAGCTTGAATATATTCATTTTCATTTTAGCTGAATAGAGGCTTTAAGTTTTCGAGATATTTGCTGTATTCTGAATAGACTGATTTGTAGAGTTTTACATTCTCTTTTATTGGCGTATGTGATTTGTCTTTGTTAAGTTTAACATGCTCAGCTACAATAGATTCAATGCTTGTCTGCTGTCTATTGGCAACTTTGTAAGCCCAAAGAGATTGAAGGGCTCCGCCGAGTGCTGCACCTTCCTGGATTTCGGGAACAACGATCGGAACTTCAAAGATGTCAGATGCCATCTGTCTCCATATGTTGCTCTTGGAGCCGCCGCCGGTCAGGCGAATTTCTTTAGGTTGGAATCCAAGATTCCTGAGCTTGTCAAGGCCAAATTTCATTCCGAAAATAGCCGCTTCCATTGAAGAGCGCAGGATATTGGCTTTCGTCATATTGTTCATATTAAGCCCGAGGATGCAGCCTTTGCCGTTCGGAAGGTTCGGAGATCTTTCTCCGTTGTAAAATGGCAGCGTGATAACTCCATCACTACCTGGAACTGTATATGCAAGAAGCTTTTCTAGTTCGGATATTTCCGTATTAAGAAGCGCTCTTGTAAGCTCAAGCGATATAGTGCAGTTCATTGTGCAGAGCAACGGCATATAACCATTGGTGGACGAACAGAAAGCTGCAAGGGTTTTGTCAATTACAGGAGTGTCGGAATAACCGTAAAGCGTTCCCGATGTGCCGAGGCTCATTGTAATTACGCCTTTGCTTACTGCTCCGGTGCCGACTGCTCCCATCATATTGTCGCCGCCACCTGAGGAGACGAGTATGCTTGCTGGCAGACCAAGTTCTTTTGCGACATCTTCCTTTAATTTTCCGGATGGAGTTTCAGCAGAAATAAGGGCAGGAAGTTTCTTGGATAAATCAACTTCTGAATCAACGGCTTTCAATAATTTGGAAGACCATTTCTTTGTCCTAATATCAAGAACACCTGTTCCTGATGCATCGCCGTACTCCATGAGTTTATTCCCTGTCAGGAAGTAGTTTACATAATCGTGAGGCAGAAGAATTGTGTCGAGCTTTCTGTAGAGTTCAGGTTTGTTCTTCTTAAGCCACAGGACTTTAGAGATGGTATAACCAGGAAGAATAAGGTTGCCGACTTCAGCGATGAGAGCTTGCTCTCCTCCGCTGTATCTGTCTGTGATTTCTTTGCATTCCTGAGCAGTTGAAGTATCGCACCAGAGTTTTACATTGTAAAGAACATTGCCTTCTTTATCCAGAGGAACGAAACCATGCTGCTGTCCCGAAACGCCAATGGCTACGGCAGTTGATTTTACTTTTGAATCAATTTGGGATAGACAGTTTCTGATGGCATCAATCCACCATTGAGCTTTTTGCTCCCTTGTTCCGTCATCTGCTGATATGAGTTCGAGCGGGGCAGATGCCTCTGCTACGATTTTCTTTGCTGCGAAGTCGTAAAAGATTGTTTTTACGCTCTGAGTGCCGACATCAATGCCAAGAACGGTTTGCATATATCATTCCCCTTGAAATATTTCTGCGTTTCGTAGCTTAGGCGTCCCTCCTGACTAATACACAGTTGGGACGACCGTGCAATATTACGCGTTGGTAATGTAATCGTTGATAATATTTTCGAGGTATTCCTGCCTGCCGCTTACGAGTGTGGGTTCGCCTTTTTCGATAATAAACTTTTCGCACTCTTCCAATGAAGCCTTGCCTGTCATTATCTTTTTGCCAAAACCTTTTGTATAGCTGGAATATCTTTCTGCTACAAAATTATCAAGGACTTTGTCTTCGATGAGTTTTGCAGCTATTTCAAAACCTCTTGAGAAAGCGTCCATTCCGCCGATATGAGCGTAAAAGAGGTCGTTAAGATCACATGAACCTCTGCGAAGTTTTGCGTCAAAGTTGATACCGCCAGGAGCGATTCCACCCTGTTTGAGAATGACTAAGCTTGCATAAGTTGTCGAGTAGAAAGATGTCGGAAACTGATCAGTATCCCAGCCAAGATTCGGGTCGCCTGTGTTTGCATCGATACTGCCGAGCCTTCCTGCTTCAGAAGCGACGGTCAATTCGTGTTCGAAAGTATGTCCTGCGAGAGTTGCGTGGTTTGCCTCGATATTGAGTTTAAAGTGTTCCATCAAATCATTTGCTCTCAGAAAGTTAAGCACTGTGGCACTGTCGAAATCATATTGATGTTTAGTTGGCTCTTTAGGTTTTGGTTCAAAAAGGAACGGACCTTTAAAGCCAATCTTCTTTTTGTAATCAACAGCCATGTGAAAAAATTTGGCAAGCTGTTCCTGTTCGTGTTTGTAATCTGTATTAAGAAGAGTTTCATAACCTTCTCTGCCGCCCCAAAAGACATAGTTCTCTCCGCCGAGTTCTACTGTAGCGTCAAGAGCGTTCTTTACCTGTGCTGCAGCGTAGGCGCAGACATGAGCGTCAGGATTTGAGCCTGCGCCGTGTGTGAATCTAGGATGCGAGAAAGCATTGGTGGTTCCCCATAAGAGCTTAACGCCAGTCTTTTTCTGGAGTGATTTTGCAAATGCGACCATCGTTTCGAGGTTCTTGCATGTTTCCTTGAAATCTTTCCCTGCAGGAGCGATGTCAGAATCATGGAAACACCAGAAAGGTGCACCGAGTTTTGCAAAGAATTCGAAAGCGGCTTCCATTGTGGCTTTTGCTCCGTCGATTGGATCGCTGAACTTGTTCCATGGGCGATCCCAGACTGTCGAACCGCCGAACATATCAGCGCCTGTGCCTTTGAGAGTGTGCCAGTAAGCTACGGCAAACCTGAGGTGTTCCTTCATGGTCTTGCCCATGATCACCTTGTTTTCATCGTAATACTTGAAAGCCATCGGATTTTTTGACTTCTTGCCTTCAAACTGGATTGGTTTCTTTACTTCTGGAAAGAAATTATTCATAATATTAGCCCCCTTATTTTATGTGAAAGTTTTATTCTTTAACTTCAACTTTTTTCTTTTTGAGCCCGTCAACTTCATGGTAGAAACAGCCTATGCCTGTGATTGCCAGGAATGCAGCAACTACGAATGTGAAGAGCGAAAGAAACTGCCAGTGCCAGTAGAGTTTTGTGGAAACTCCCAGCGTGGCAGTCATGAATATCCCTGTGGTAGTCCATGGGAGCAGGCTCTCAAGCATCGTTCCTGTATCTTCAAGACAGCGCGAAAGAACCTTTCTTGGGATGCGCATTGCATCGAATTTTGAGTTGAAAGCTCCTGCGATAACAAAGCTTGTCGCAAACTGGTTGGATGTCAGGGCATTAGTCATGGCCGTTGAGGCCAGGCATGTAAGTATGGTAGCTCTTCGTGTTTTTACGGATTTGAATATAGTATTGACTACTTGTGGCAGGGCGTCTATTATATCAAGTGAGCCTATATAAAGAAATGCCGTGCCGCAGATGATAATAGCGTCAATCAAAGCATATAGTCCGCCCCTTTGGAGAGCGACAACAAGATTTTGCGGAATGTCACTGTACCAAGTTATCATATGGATATTAACGCCTTTATTAAGAGCGATTATAACATCGGTAAAGCTGAATTTTTGGAAAATCAGGGCAAGTATTGCTGCCACTGCAGAGGAAGTCAGTAGAACCGGCACGACGGGTTTTTTAGTAATTGAACCGTAAAGAACGATCACGATAGGCAGAAGCAGAAAGAGGTTGAAATTATAGCACTCCTTCAGAGCGTAAACTGTTTTGGATATGGCAGAGAAATCGTTTGCCCCTATTTTGGGTGTGTATATAAAACCCAGGACAAAGTAAACAATCACGGCCATAATCGTTGCGGGAAGCGCTGTATTTATGAGCGAGCGGATATGAGAGAAGAGAGGAACTTCCGCAACCATTGCTGCAATGTTGGTTGTATTGGAAAGAGGGGACATTTTATCTCCGAAATAAGCTCCGCCGACAATAGCGCCAGCTGTTATTGCGAGATTTGCATTAACTACTTGGGCGATGGCAATTATTACTACGCCGATTGTGCCTGCCGAACCCCATGAGGTCCCTGTGCAGGTAGAGAATATCACAGGGATGATGAAGGCAACGATATAAATATACTTGGGATTTATTATTTCAATGCCCCAGTAAATCATCATAGGGACTGTTCCGCAGATAGTCCAGCTTCCTATTACAAGCCCTATTGAGAAAAGCATAAAGATAGCCGGCATTCCCTTTGCTATTTTTGCTATAAGGCCATTCTGAATCTCTTCCCAGTTATAGCCAAGATAAAATAGCTGAAGTACGCTTATTACTGTGGCCGTCAGGAAAATTACCTCAAGCGGGAGCCCGTCCCCTCCGAATATCATAGGATGTATCAGCAAACCGTATATTAGTATGACTGGTAAAACTATCACCGGAAAAAGGCGGTGTTTGAACTGGATTTCTTTCTTTGAAAACTTTGGATGCAGTAAATTAATCATCTTAATCCTCTCCCTTATTCTTAGTCAGTAGATTATTGATGTGTCTCTTAAATAAACTTTCATCAGGAACTATCGCATAACCAAAAATGCTGTTTTTTTATGTTAGTTTTCTGCTAATATCATTTAGCTTATGCAGAATATCTTAACAGATAAATATTTATACTACAATTCTTTCAGAGCAGTGGAAATATCTTCGAGAAGATCAGCAGTATCTTCCAATCCTATAGATAAGCGGATATCGCCAATATTTATACCGAGCTGCCGGATTTTTTCATCGCTTAATTCGCGAGCATATGGTACACTTGGAGCGATAATCAGACTTTCGTGACCACCCCAGCTCACTCCTATGGAAAATAGATTAAGCGATGTAGCGAACTTCTTTACAAATTTTACATCTTCGGTATCAATCATAAAAGAGAAAAGTCCTGTATATCCGCTCATCTGTTTTTTACCAAGTTCGTACTGATGAAAATCTTTCAGTCCTGGATAGCGGACCACTCTTACTTTTGAGTGCTTGCTTAGATACTCAGTAATAGCAAGAGCGCTTTTCTGATGCTGTGCCATTCTCAATGCAAGCGTACGCAAACTGCGAGTAAGAAGCCACGCTTCGAATGGCGCTGTTTTTGCTCCATACCAGGCATGTTCGTTCATCAGAATTCCGTCAATAAGATTTTTAGAACCGATAACGGCCCCAAGCACTATATCACTATGCCCACCAAGGTATTTTGAACATGAATGAACTTCGAGATCCACACCAAGTTGAAGAGGCTTTTGAAAAAGTGGCGTAGCCCAAGTATTGTCGATAATAGTTTTAATTGAACGACTTCGCGCAAATGCAGTAACAGCGGCTATGTCTTGAAGAGTAAAGACCATTGTGGCTGGGCTTTCGAGATAGATCATACTAGTGTTTTCCTTACAGGCATCGACGAATTCCTGAATATTTCCTCCTTCGACAAAAGTAATAGAAATGCCACATTTTTCGGCAAGGTGTTTTTCCATGAAACTGAAAGCTGGACTGTAAATATTGCGCACTGCCACAATATGGCATCCTGCTTTGACGCAACTCATTATAGCGCTACTGATTGCTCCCATGCCTGAGGATAGAATTTTGCACTTTTCTCCACCAGTGAGAGCCGCGATTTTTCTTTCGGCTATCTGAACTGTCGGATTGTTCCCACGCGTGTATATACAGCTTTCAGTCGGAGTCCTAAATGCCTCGTCCATGCCTTCAAAATCCTTAAAAGTAAAGAGGCTATTCTGATAAATTGGCGGAACAACTGCGCCATGATTATCTCTGCGGTCTTCTCCGTAGTGAGCGAGCAATGTGTTTATACCGTACTTCTTATCCATCATATCTCTCCATGTTTTATGTTATAAAATAATACTTAAATATTGTTTCATTATAGTCTGGAGCCAATTAAATACGAAACTAGCGTAATAATACCGAGCAGGAACACTAATAGAGCAGCAAGCCCGCGGAATTCTTTGAGTGATTTACTGCTGAAAATAATCACAGTAGGAATAATGAAGGACACTGCAGCATTTATAGGAGTTGATAAAAATCCCATAAGATCAAGAATATTGATATTGAAGGCCGAAATAACCCAGACCAATACAAGCAAAAAAATAGTGGTAATCTTTTTTTTCCGTTTTTCATTCCATCTTTTAGGAGCTGGCACTAAATGGCTCCACATGGCTATTGCTCCTATTGCCACTCCAAAAAATGAAGTAATCATAGCAAAGAAAATTACAAGATACCCGGTAAATTTTATGATGTGCATTATAACATTGAGTTCTTTGCCTATCCCTAATATCGCAAGAGCTGACACATTATTTTTTACAGCATAATCAATATCTTCAGGAGATAGTGTCAAGGATGCTGACAAGAGGAAAACCATGGTAAAGACTGCTGTCATAATTAATGCATATTTATTGAGTTCAGTAGTCTTTTGCTCCTGTTGATTAAGAGTGAGTTGAGGATAATTTTTGCGATAGAACATTATCATAGGGGGAATAGTCATATAGAAAACAAGGGCGCCGTTATATAGAGGGAATGTCATAAGCAGGTTTTTTAGCATCGTGCTCAATGACCAATCAAAGTTGAGCAGTCCATTTGGGAACTTCCAGAATGGTATGAATAGGATGGTGATGGCGATTAGCAGGAACAAAAGGACATTGCCTATTTTGTTGGTAAAACTGATAATAGTGTCTTCGCTTGTAAGTAATATAGCAATACAAATAGCCATAAGCACCATACTAACAAAAGGGTTTCCAAAAAGCTTTATGTGCGTGGGTGTGTAATCATAGATAAACTGGGCAAGATTTGCTGAAAGCGCTGTAGTGTAGATAGTAAGTGGCACAAATAATGCAATAGCCCATAATCCAGATATTGCGATGGATGCCCATTTGCCCCAATAGCTGGCTAAGGCTGAGTCATAGCTTTCAGAATCTTTTGAACGGACTATAAAAACTGTAAAATATTTCTGGGAATAGTAAGTAGCTACAAAAGCCAGCAACATACTTATTACCACCACTAATATCCCAGCCGTACCAGTTTGTATAGGCAAAAAAAGTATTCCGGCTCCTATCGCTGTGCCGAAAAAAGTAAATATCCAATTTCTATCTATATTCTTTGGTGTAAGTCTCTCTTTTGCCATTGCATCTCTCCCTATCTTTGTATTTTTTCAGCATTACTTATTCATGGCGATTTCATTTGTTTTAATCAGTTTCTTCTAATCTCATCAAAGTATCTAACCGTATACATTTTAAGATTGTGAGATAAAACGGGCTCGAATGGTGTTGACTTCTTGTAAGTAATTCCAAGCCCCGAAATATCTGCCTCGTAAGGGTGAATATTTAGATAACCTGCCTTTCCGACAATCGCGGCGCCAAGAGAAGTAGTTTCGACCAGAGGTTCTCCGTAGGGAGTATATATCGTGTAAACTTCACGGTTTGTAAGGGAGCTCAATATATCTCCGAAGAGTTTGCCTTTTGCTCCTCCGCCTGTGATTACTATAGGGACATTTTTATCATCTGAAATCAGCCCGATGTGATAAGAGGCAACGAGTGAAGACATGAGATTTGCCAAAATAAATGCCTTTTCACCTGAACTAAAGAAATATTTTTCATTGACTATTTTTCCCTTTAGAGCGGGGAATGGACCATGTCCGCGATTGGTAGGATTTACATTCGGCAGTACAAAACAGTTGTTATCAGTCAGCACATCAGAAAGAATTTTGTAAGCATCTTTCGTTTCGAAAGATAAACCTCTTGCTTCTGTTTGCTGTTTGAGGTATTTGAAGTCAGAACCACCAGCGTACATTGTAGTCAGGACAGGGTTTCCGTCAACTGTTCCCTGAACGATAACTCCTTTGCCAAACATATCTTTTGTCAGTGGAGTGAATGCTCCGATAAGAGCTCCCATTGTCCATGTGCCTATCTCAAGATGGATGAATGGCTTTCCTTTCATTTTAGGAAAGTTCTGATAGAAACTTGATGTTATAGGGATATGTGAAAAACAAGTATCATGTCCTCCTGGCATGACGATTGTCATGTCTGGTATGCGCAAAGACTTGGTTTTTTCTGTTGGGACTATTCCGACCTTTTTATATGCTAAATGACTATGTTCAGGAAGAAGTCGTCTAAAAGATTTTTTTTTATCACAGACTCTACTTTTGGCGCCGGGTATAGCATTAATATTCCTTGCTCCGGAATGACACATCCAGTAACTATGTTCATTCCCTGCAAGTTTTGAAGACTGAAGGTAATTTTTACCAAGGAAGTGTCCAGACATGAGAGTCGGATAAGTGGCAAGCTGTTCAGCTTTTTCAAGTATATGAGGTCTTTCGAGCTCTTCAAAAAGCAGTCTTTTGATGAGTGTCAGGCTTCCTGGCAGAGTCGAAATAGAGCCCGATTCGATGAAAAAATCTATTTCATCTCCGCAAAGTTCGGCGAACTTCTTATCTGTCTCAGAACTGTAGTGCTGAGTATATGCTAGAGTATGACGACCATCAGCACAATCAAGAAGTTCATTGTTTTTGCCAATCAGTCCCGCTGAGGCTCCTCTTGAAACAGCTGAAATCGCGACAGCATTCCTGCAATCTTCAGGAAGTTTAAGAATAGCAGAATCAAACCATTCGAATTCTTCGACCGAAGAATTGAAATTCATTCCGCTGATTTTTGCCGTTGGCGTTTCTGTCGCAACTGAACTCAACTCCTTGAGGGTATCAAAGTCATAGGAATTGAGTTTAATATTTGTGGCGCCGTCGCACGGGACTATGATTGTTTTCATATTATTTTCAATGACTGGGCTATAGATTAAAAGCTTTGACTAGTTCATCCATTTCTGCCTGAGACATGCCTTCAGGAGTAAAACCGCTTGCTAGGCACTTGAGATATATGTTACAGCCCTTGTTCACTACATCGAGAAAGTCAAATGCTTCCATGACATCTTTTCCGGCTGCGACAGCCCCATGCTTCATCCATAGCGCAACATCATGGTTCTTAAGACCTTTGACGGTCAAGTCAGCCAATGCTTCAGATCCAGGCAGAGCGTAAGGAAGCAAAGCTACGCCTTTTGGCGCAAATGCTCTTACTTCAGGGAGCATGCTCCAAATTGAGTTATTGAAGGCCTTTTCGTCTTTGTTAAGTACAGGATGATGAGAAAGGCAGATTACTTCAGTTGGATGAGAATGAATGACTGCACAATATCCTTTTGGGGACTTTTCCATATCCAGATGAATCTTGACATGAGAAATAAGCTCGCTCGTAGGACGGAAATTCTGCTTTCCTTCTCCACCCCAAATTATGTAATAACCTTTTACTTCCTTATCAAACTGGATTATACAGGAAGCTTCTTCTACTTTCTCAAGGTCTCTAATCCTTTCCCCTGTCCCAGTTACGAAGAATACTTTAAGAGAAAGTTCTTTTGGAAAATTAGACACTTGGACATATCTGCATTTACTGTAGTCTGGAGATATATTTCCAGCTATTTTTGAAAGATTTATTGAGATGTTTCCACCGTTTCTCTCTGCCCAGCCTTTATCCCAGATTAGTCCGGCTACTTTTGTGACTTTTTGTATTTCTTTTTCTATCTGAGGATTTAAAACAATATTTGTCATAACTTTTAGCTCCTATTTGATAAAATTTTCTTTTCATATTTTTCTACTTCTTTCATCCAATCATAGCCTACAGGAACATCATTTTGAAAACAGTAATAATCCCATAAAGATCCAAAAGGCAGAGATTTTAATTCTTCTGTCAGGGCAAGACGCTTTGTGTAGTCGCCTGAATCTTCATATTTTTTCAGAAGCTTGGATGGTTCGAGTAATCCAATAAGGAGGGATTTTAGCATGCTGCGGGTTCCAATGACCCATGCGGCTATTCTATTTATACTGGCATCGAAGAAATCCAATCCAATGTGAACCCTGTTAAAGTAGTTTCCTCTAACAATAGCCTTGGAAATATCCATAAGATCATCATTTAAGATAACTACATGGTCGCTGTCCCATCTTACAGGGCGTGAGACATGAAGGAGCAGTGCGTCAACGAAGAGAAGTGAAGAAGAAATCTTGTCTGCTATGCCTTCTGTAGGATGGAAATGTCCTGCGTCCAGACAGAGAAGCTTTTTGTTTTTTACAGCATAACCCATATAAAATTCATGTGAACCAACCACATAGCTTTCAGATCCTATCCCGAATAATTTGCTTTCAACGGCGTCTAGGTTGTACTTGGAGTCTATTTTCTCTTTAAATATTTCATCCAGTGATTCTTTGAGTCTTTCTCTTGGTGCATTTCTGTCAAATGGTATATCTTTGTACCCGTCCGGTATCCAAAAGTTAGTAACGCATGTTTTACCAAGTTTCTTTCCAAATTCTTCACCGATTTTACGGCAGGCTATTCCGTGCTCAATCCAGAATTTACGAATGTCTTTATCAATATGGCTGAGTGTGAAGCCATCTTTTGAATAGCTGTGAGAGAAGTAGGATGGATTGAAGTCCATACCGATTTTCTTTTCTTTTGCCCAATCTATCCAGTTTGAGAAGTGCTCTCCCTTGAGCTGGTTTCTGCTGACAGATTTTTTACCTGTTTCAGCATAGATAGCGTGAAGATTTAACTTGTGAGACCCTGGTATCAGACTGAAAGCTTTGTCTAAATCGGAACGCAGTTCATCCGGGGTTCTAGCTTTTCCGGGGTGATTTCCTGTTGCCTGTATGCCGTCTCCGCCAAGACCGCCGCCTAGTGATTCAAAACCTGTAACATCATCGCCTTGCCAGCAGTGCAATGAAACGGATATAGATTTAAGCTTGTTAATCGCTGACTCAACATCGATTCCTAATGCTGAGTATTGCTCCTTTGCCAGGTTGTAGGATAGCTCAAGATTTTTATTTAGTTTGTTCATAATAATATCCTTATATTTGAGATTTGATAAATAAACTTAGGTTTTAGTAAATCAGAATTTTCCTGTAAACTCGTATTTTTTGCCACCTGAACAATGCTTATTAATGCCAGGCAAAGATACTTCGCATGATACCATATCAGGCAAACTTAATTCTGCGGTAAAATTATTTCCCTTGATTTTCCAACTAGCAGCTATTTTTCCTAATGGTGAAGGGATAATAGATTTAGCATGAGTAAGTCCTTGTATGAAGTTCGGGCAGAAATTTATCTTCCGCCAGCCTGGAGCCATCTGGGTTATCCCTGTTATTATATTTGTAAAGTGGTAGCTTGGGTGAGCTGACCACGCATGGGAAGCACTTTCATTTGATTTTTCATTCCATTCAAAAGCTTCCCAAGTCGTGCCTGTTTCCAACATAGGTTCCCATTTTCTTTTTATAAAATTGACCGTTTCATTGGCAAAACAGAGTTTTACTCCAATTTCAATGACATAGCTGGACCAGAATGCAGAAGGCAATGCTCCATCAATGTTCTTCCCCAATAGATATGGCAATACCCATTTTTTAGCAAAAGAATCCTGTTCTTCAGGTATTAAATTCAATTGAATAGCCATTACATGGTCATGAACAGAATAAGGCCCTGCTTGCTTAAAATTTTCATCAAGACCGCCGCAAAACTGATTTTTGGTTTGGTCAAATAAATAAGACAAGATCAATTTTCTATGAATACTTATTTTTTCAGAAATATTTTTCTTTTCTGAATCCATTTGCGCGACAATTAAAAGTTTTTCCAGGTAGGTTAGTGCATATAAATACCAAAGATTTAAAAAGGTCGGTATGTGTCCTCTGTATATGCTTGCCCAATCTCCAAAGTACCAATATCTCTTATCAAACTTTATCAATCCTATTTCTGAGCAAGCATCATTGCTTTCAAAATAGCTTAATATTCTTTGAACATGGGGCCAATTGCTTTTGAACAAAGAAATATCTTCTGTCTGAAAGTAGTAGTCCCAGAAAGTTACTATCCATGTTAAAGCGAAATCCGGAAGAATGCAGTTGCCGGCCATGGTTGGAGCATGCCCGTAAGTCAACCCTTGAGAGGTAGTCTGTCCTATTAATGACTGAATTCCCCTTTTAAAAAGTCTGTGGTCTCCATCAATGTAAAAAGTATTCTTTGACTGAATCCTGGCGTCTCCCCACCATTGGGCCTGTTCTCTCCATGGAGTATCAACATAGGCATCTAGAGAGCATATTTTTTGCGTATGTTTACAAATACTGAATATGTTGTTTATCAGGTTATCCGAACAGAAAAAATCTCCTTCCATTTTTAATGGGTAGTTCGCAGTCCTTATTTTTACTTTTACTGTTATAGGTTTAAGCGAGTTGCGCATAACAACAGTGAGGTATCTGAAGCCGAGAATATGGAAGAATTCGTGATTAAATCTGCCTTTTTTCAAATAAATCCTATTAGCCAGGGCTATTTGGCAACATGAACCTTCTGGTCTTATTGCAGGGCGACCATTAACCATATTTTCATGAAACTGGAAGTCCAGTATCTCATTTCCATCTGCGCCTTGAATATCTATATTCAAGCATCCGACAAGGTATTCCCCAGCGTCAAAAGTAAATGAAATATAATTATTAGTTCCAGTGGTTGGGAATGCGATCTTACTGACAGTTTTAGATAAACTGCTTTGGGTTTGAAGCCATTTTTCGCATTTAACTGCTTCTCTTACCCACCCCCATGAGACATTTTCCCAGTCGCGGTATCCTTTTTCACATTTGCCAGAAGCCGTACATAGCATTCTTTTTATTGGTTTTTCTTTTTCCAAGAGCATTGGAATTCCACGATTTTCTACAGAATCATAAGGAGAACGACCATAAGCAAAACAGTCATCCCATGTAATCTTTTTTATTTCTGCATCATCCCAATCAAGAGTAAAATTCTTTTTAAATATCCATGAATTGTCCATTTGGGAAGCTGTTACATGTTCCTGAAACGACATCTGAATAGAATATCTCGAGGTCATTGGGCGTAAACCGGAAAGTCTCTTCATCTTCCATGATTTATCTGAATAAACAGCAGTATCCCCAAGTTTTAACGCACATAGAAATCCTGCAAATCCCTGATGCCTGTATTGGAATGTAAATATCCCTGGGTTATATGCCAGCACAGATATCCAGTTGCTCCCTTCACTTAGATATTCTGATACATCTATTTCGTCAAAGGGCCAATGTGACTGATAGCCGCGTGCTGGGCCACGGCAGATATACTTTCCATTTATATACAGTTTATATAATTGATCAGCCGTTATGTATAAAACAGCCCCAATAGTTTTCTGATCCAATCTGAAATCTTTCCTGAATGCAGCATACTGGTTGTATATATAGACCTGACCGCCTGGCCATATCCAGCTTGCTTTGCGCAACGGGTGGTCTAGTTCAATCCCTTCGTACTCCATAGCTAATTACCTATTAGTTGATGTTTTCATCTCTAACTTTGTCCAAAAACTTTTTAGTAATTGGATAATTAATCATAGTCAGGATTGCAATAAATATTAAAATCGGTCCTCCTAAGAAAGCAACAGAAGAAATATTTTTAGCTACGCTGAGAGTTTGCATTTGTGCCTCCGGTACATATCCTACAAATGACAGAAGAAATCCAGTAATGAATAGGGCGCCTGAACTAGATGCTTTTAAGATAAAGGCAAACATCGCAGAATAACTTCCATCTTTTAGTATTCCTGTCCGGTATTTGTTTATTTCTGAAATATCGGCAATCATTGATGTAGCCAAAGGAATAAGTATTCCACACCCACCCCAGAATAAAAACTGGAACAATGCAAAAGTAAAAGCAGGTACCCATCCAATAAGACCGCTTGCGTTTGCTGACATGTGAGGATTCATAATACCACAACTAAAAACTACAAACAACATTATCCCGCCGAGCATTGCTATTCCTGCTCCGATATAGCTGGTAATTTTTTTGTCATAGTGTTTTACTAGCGCAGCTATAGAGATAGAGCCAAGAGCAAATCCTATCATTGTAGAACCGTGAACAAAAGTTTTCTTCATGCTTGAAAACTGCATAAAATCCACATAGGCAAATATTTGAAGCTGAGCAGTTAAGATCATTCCAAATTGAGCTATAGCTAAGAATATAAATATTTTCTGTGCATACTTATCTTTCAATATGGCCCATATAT
>JBAXXY010000063.1:0-14439 GCA_037127655.1 Lentisphaerota bacterium | reverse complement strand
GCTGGACCGCCTGTTGCCGCCACAGCACGCCGAGCGCCATCTGGATTGAACCCGCCAGGTGCCTGGTGACCCGCATGCCGACCAAGCCACGTGTCAATCGGCCAAACCGCAGGGCATCATCAAGGTTGACGGCAGGGGAATACTCACTGGCGTATTGGCTCTACTAATTATTGTATTACTCTTCGGAATAATCAAAAAAATCATCAAGAAAGGTTCTCTGGCTGATTCTAAAGAACTTGACACAAGCAAGGCTAAAATAGCCGAGCTGGCAAAATTCCTTTCAGACGAAAAAGAAAAAGCGCTTAAAAGTTTTGAAGATGGAGCTCTCTACACTCTGGTTCTTCTTCAGAGAGAAGGCAGATTTGTTGATTTCATCAAAGAAGACATCAAAAATTATGAAGATGCTCAGATTGGCGCTGCTGTGAGACAGATACATTCTGGTTGTGCAAAAATTGTTAATGAAAACTTCAAACTCAAAGCCCTTTATGACACTAAAAAAGAGGGTGAAAAAATTACTGTAAGCGAAAACTTCAACGCTGAAGAAATCAGACTCAGCGGGAATGTTCCGCCAAATGGCCCTTACAAAGGAATCCTAAGACACAAAGGGTGGACTTCTCAAGGAGTTAATCTTCCTAAAAAAATAGGCAAATCCAACTCGTTGGTTGTTTGCCCTGCAGAAGTTGAAATAGAGTAAAAAATTAAAAACTAAATGGTCGATTGACCCAGCGAAAAGTATCTGATTTCTTACTATTAACTTTTCGTTACTCATTTTTAGTTTACACCTTAAGGAGGTTTAAAATGTCCCGTTATTTAATTGGCATTGATTTAGGTACGACAAATTGTGTCGTTTATTACATTGACAAAACTCAGGATCCGATGATTCCTGAATTATTTAAAATCCCCCAGCTTTCAGAGGCAAGTGAAATTTCTGAAAATGCTGTGCTGCCTTCTTTTATTTATATTCCTGACGAAAAAGATTTGCCAAATGGCAGTCTGAATACGCCATGGAATGATAAAGCCGCCTTTTGCGTAGGTGATTTTGCCAAGAGGACTTCTCCCAAAGTTCCGCTTAAAGTAATAGCTTCGGCAAAATCCTGGCTCTGCGCCGAAAATGTTGATAAGGCAACGCCTATTCTTCCGTGGAACAGGAATAATCCCGAAAAGCAAATGTCCCCTGTCGAGGCAACAAAAACTATTCTTGAGCACATGAAAAATGCCTGGAATGACAAGATGGCTTCTAAAGACAAAGAGTTGGCGATGGAGAACCAGATTCTTGTTATTACTGTTCCGGCGTCTTTCGACACAGTAGCAAGAGAATTTACCCTCAAAGCCGCAACCCAAATAGGTTTAAAACCTATTTTGCTTGAAGAACCTCAGGCCGCATTCTACTCATGGCTTAATGAAAATGGCGAAAACTGGAGAAGCAAAGTTGCCACCGGTGACAGCATCCTTGTATGCGATATCGGCGGAGGAACAACTGACTTTAGTTTGATTAAAGTCCAGGACGAAAGCGGTAATCTTACACTCGAAAGAGTAGCTGTAGGCAATCATATATTGCTTGGCGGGGATAACATGGACTTGACAATGGCTTACAAAGTAGCTGAAAAGATAAAGAAGAAGAACGACATAGTTCTTGATTCATATCAGATGCATGGGCTTACATACGCATGCAGAGAAGCAAAAGAAGTTCTGATGTCAGAACCAAAGGCAAAGCCTCAGAAACTCACAGTATTAGGAAGAGGAAGCAGTTTGATTTCGAGTACTATTTCTTCGGAGTTATCCAGAGCAGAAGTAGAAGAGACCATCATAAATGGTTTTTTCCCGGAATGCTCGCTCGAAGAGAAACCTATTGATTCAAAGCGTTCAGGATTCAAGACTTTCGGGCTCAGGTACGAGACCGATCCATCAATAACAAAACATCTCGCATCATTTCTAAAGGCTAACTGCAAAAATCAGTCAGACCTTCCCAACTGCATACTTTTTAATGGTGGAGTAAGCAAAGCTGACTCTATCAGAGAAAGGATTATATCAGTAGTTTCGAGCTGTCTTGAAGCCGAGAGAGGCAAGATAAAAGTCCTCACCGGCACAAATCCCGACCTTTCAGTCGCTATGGGCGCAAGTTGTTATGCTAATGTCAGAGAAGGCAAGGGTATAAGAATCAAAGCTGGAAGTTCTTACGCTTATTATCTTGGCATTGAGACATCTATGCCGGCTGTTCCGGGCTTTATTCCACCGATTCAAGGACTTTGCGTCCTGCCAATCGGAACTGAGGAAGGAACATCCTTTGATATAGCTTATTCAGGATTGGGTTTAATTGTTGGTGAAAATACAGAGTTCAGATTCTATTCATCTAAAACAGCCAAGGAAGATACTTTCGGAAAGACAATTGAGAATGTCGAAAATGCCCCAGCAGTCGAAGAACTGCCTCCGCTTTCTGTTGCATTGGCTCCTTCTGCCGATATTGGAGCAGGAAGTCTGGTGCCGGTTAAATTGCGCATTGAGTACACAGAAACGGGCACGCTGCAGGTGTGGTGCATAAATGAAAAAACAAAGAATCAATGGAAACTTGACTTCGAGGTCAGAAAAGAATCCAATCAAGGATAATTGATGAAGTATTCCCGCTTTATAATCGGAATAGATTTAGGTACAACTAATATCGCAGTAACATTTGTTGATCTTAATTCTGAAAATAAACCTATATCTCTATTTAAAGTTCCTCAGATAATAGCACCTGGCGAAATTGAAGACCTAGAGCTTTTTCCCTCATTTTGCTTCTTTTTTGACAAAAAGCTAAACAAAGAAGAGATGATGAATCCATCATGGAACTCAAAGAGTCCATATACTGTCGGCTCTTATGCCAGAGATTATGGTTCGACTATTCCAAACAGATTTATCTCCTCTGCAAAGTCATGGTTATGCCACAACGGAGTCGAGAGAAAAGATAAAATTCTTCCATGGGGCGGCAATCTGAATGAAGTACTGCATTCTCCTCTGGAAATCACATCATTTTATTTAGGTTATGTCAAGAAAGCGTGGAATCACAAATATGCTCACCTCAGAGATTCTTTCGGTAATCCATGCCTCTTTGAAGAGCAGAATATTGTAATTACTATTCCGGCAAGTTTTGATGAGACTGCAAGGGAACTTACCATTGAAGCGGCGCGATTGTCAGGGTGTAAGCACATAAGCTTACTTGAAGAGCCGCTTGCGGCATTCTATTCGTGGCTGGACTTAAATTCAGACTCATGGCAGGATCAGATAGCAAATGGTGAAAAAGTCCTTGTCATAGACATCGGCGGGGGAACCTCGGACTTTTCGATAATTGAGCTTAATGAGAACGGTGCTCTCGAACGAACTGCCGCCGGCAACCATCTTCTTCTTGGCGGGGATAATATAGATATCGCCATTGCCAAAAAGATTGAAGAAAAATGGAATACAGAGCTTCCTCACGGCGACTGGCTGACTCTCTGTCAGAAAACAAGGCAGGCAAAAGAGCTTCTGCTTAATAAACTCGACCTTAAATCGACAGATATTACCCTTCTTTCACAGGGCAGTTCGGTAATAGGAAATTTACGAAAATACACTCTGGAGCGTTCAGAACTTGAAGAGCTTTTAATAGAGGGATTTTTTCCTCTCATAAATGCCGATGCTCCATCTCCTCAAAAGAAAAAAGGCATTCAGAAAATGGGACTGCCGTATGAGTCAGACCCATCAATTCCTGCTCATCTCCTGCAATTTCTCAAATACGCTCAAAGCGTTTCTGCAGGCGCTGCAATAGAGGGCGCTGCCCTCCTCTTTCCGAATAAAATCCTCTTTAATGGCGGGACCATGATTCCAGAAATATTAAGGAAAAGGATTATTGCATCCATTCAAAATTGGTTTAACGGAAGAGAAATCCAGGAGTTTATCTCAAGGGATTTGAGTTTGGCTGTAGCCTACGGAGCATCATATTACGGAAGAACAAAGTCCCATGGCGGAGTGAAAGTCAAGACTGCAGCAACTAAATCTTACTATCTTAAAGTAGCTCAGGCAGACAAAGGTGACTCAGCCAAAATCCTATGTATCATGCCAAGAGGCTCTGATGAAAATAAGAAGATTCATACACCAGGTTCTTTTAGCATAGAAACCAATAAGACTGTTCATTTTCCACTTTTCAGCAGCGCTACAAGAATCGGCGATAGGGAAGGGACTTTTCTGGATGAAACTGAAGATATTTCATTTGTATCTTCTCTTTTTAGCATGCTTAAATACGGTAAACACGAAAAGGTTTCCTTAAAAGCGGGCATCACATCAGAGCTTACAGAAAGCGGCGTGCTTAAAATTGAACTTGAATCTCAGTCGTCAGCACACAAATGGCCTCTTAAGTTCGATGTCAGACTAATAATAGACGATGAATCAGCGGCATTGCCTGAGAATATTGTTACATTTGATAATGAGATAGTTAACAAAGCTAAAGATTTTCTATCAAGCTATTTTTCTTCAAATAAAGTTCAAAATATCTCATTATTTAAAGAGCTTGAATCTATCACTTCTACGCCTAAAGATGAGTGGCCTATACATTTCCTTAGAAGTCTTTCCGATACACTTATGGAAATCGATTATAAAACTCTTATTCTTGCCGACTCTGAAGCCAAATGGCTAAATATCTGCGGATTTGCCCTTCGTCCCGGCTTTGGTGATCCGGAAGATGAAATCAGGCTTAGGAAAGCATGGCAGCTATGGTCATCCGGGCTTAATAATCCGAATGATTCGCAAACAGTTTCTGAGTGGTGGGTTTTTTGGAGAAGAATTATATCAGGGCTTAAATCAGGTCATCAGCTTTCAATATACCAGGAAGTCAGCAAACATCTCTTTCCTAAAGGCGTATATCAGCAGAGAATTAAGCTTGGCGAACAACCCAAAGCCGAAATGTATAGATGCCTTGGTTCACTTGAACTCCTTGCAGAAAAACAGAAAAAACTTACCGGCAATATGCTCATTGAAAGAGTAAAAAAACTCGAACCTTACGAATACTGGGTTTTAGCCAGAATTGGAACTCGAAAACTCTTCCACGCTCCGTCGAATAATACGATTTCTGCACAGCTTGTAGAATCATGGGTTCTGGAACTCCTGGAAGATAAAGCTCAATCCGCAGATAAACTTTTTGCCATCTCAAGGATGGCATCATTAACTCCTGACCGCGCTAGTAATATTTCAGGGGAAACTCTTGCTAAGGCAGTTAAATTCCTAAAGAACTCCAAAGCTCCAGCTCACTGGATAAAGCATCTGGAAGAAGTTAGTGAAGATGACTTACAGGAAAAAGCTAAACTACTCGGCGACTCAGTCCCGCTTGGGATAACAGTCTCATAGAATTATGGATAGCATAGAAATTAAACAATTTCCTAAGTTTTTATGGCTGCTGCAGGTCGCGTATGTATCTGTAATACTGCTTGCCAATTGGTTCGATATCAGGATTATCGAAATAGGTCCGATAGCTACGGATGCAGGAACTCTGATTTTTCCTTTCACTTTCCTGCTATCGGATCTGATAACAGAAGTTTACGGTTATAAATTCGCCAGACGAGCCATCTGGACTGGATTGGCTTTTAACTTCATCTTCCTGATATACGCACAGATAATAGTTCATTTTCCGTCGCCTGATTACGCGATTGCAGCCAATGCCAAATTTGACTCACTGATGGAGTGCAATTTCAGGATAATTATCGCTTCGACAATTTCATACTTACTAAGTGAACCGATCAACTCTTACATCATGGCAAAGCTCAAGATAAGAACAAAGGGCAAATTTATGTCTTTCAGGTTTGTAGCATCAACCTTTATAGCTTCATTTTTCGACAGTTTTATTTTCGGCACAATTGCCTTCTACGGAATAATTCCGGGTTCCGAGCTTATAAAATTCAATGCGGCGATGTGGCTTATCAAAGTAGCTGTCGAAGTATTTGGCCTGATTTTCTCACTGAAACTGGCAATGAAACTCAAGGAATTTGAAGGAATCGACATGTATGACACCAAGACCAATTTCAGTATATTTAAACTGGACGCTTCATATGCCGCAGACGCCAATAAGTATATGAAAGAAAAGTAGTCGCATTTAAACTTGAGTTTTTTGAGCTATGTTTTGATTTTATATTTTTTAATATTTAAGAGGTTTTAAATGAGAAGCATACTTTTTCTGGCAGATGGAATGGCGGATGAACCTTTAGATGAGCTAGGCGGAAAAACCCCGCTCGAATACGCTCACACTCCGAATATGGACTTCATCGCAAAAAATGGAGCCAGTGGGCTCTTTCTGTCCTTGCCTGAAGGGTTTCCTACCTCATCAGATGTAGCCAATATGTCTGTACTTGGATACGATTTGATTCATTATTATCCGGGAAGAGGCCCGATAGAGGCAGTCAGCCAGGGAATAGACTTAAAGAAAAACGACATTGCCTTAAGATGCAATCTTGTCAGCATCAGAGATGAAATACTGACTGATTATTCAGCCGGGCATATTGAGAATAAAGATTCTGAAGAACTTATGAAGTTTATTCAAAAAGAACTCGGAAGCGAAAAAGCAACTTTTTACTCTGGCGTAAGTTATAGAAATATCCTCGTTCTGCACGGAGATGAATTTTCACCAAATGTGGAATGTTCCAAACCCGATTCATGCCAGGGATCGAAAGTATCCGAACTGGCCTACAGAGCATTGGATCACACTCCAGAAGCAGCTAATACGGTTAGAATTTTGACTGAATTTGTTCAGAAAAGCCGCAAAATTCTCTCTGAACATCCGTTAGTAAAACAGAAAGGTTTGTCTGCCGATTCAGTTTGGCCTCACAGTCCGGGCCGAAAACCGTCCCTTCCGAAATTCACTGATATGTATAAAGGAAAGAGAGGAGCCATTATCAGCGCTGTTGATGTGATTTTCGGACTCGGTATATGCGCTGGAATGGACATAATAAAAGTGCCGGGAGCCACAGGTTTTATCGATACTAACTATGCAGGCAAGGCCGATGCGGCAATCCATGCGCTGAAAGACCACGATTTTATATATCTTCATGTTGAAGCCATAGATGAGTGTTCGCATATGGGAAGACTTGACCTAAAGCTCAAAGCCATTGAAGATTTTGACTCAAAGATAGTTGGGCCGGTATTGGAAGCTCTCAAGTATATGGAAGACATTTCTTATGCAATTCTTCCAGACCACCCCGTTCCTGTAAAATTACAGAAACACACAAGGACTCCTGTTCCTGTGGCCATTATGGGGCCACATATTAAACCCGACTCTGTTCAGGTATATTCCGAAAATGCCGCTCAACAAGGTTCACTTGGATTTATGAAAGAATCCGAACTTATGAAAACTCTAATGAATATTTAACTGCAATGTGCAGAAACCAACTATGGAAGTAAAATATATTGTAATTGTTCAATGCCATATTGTTACTGAAAGATGCCCCGGATTTTTCTGTGAACAGCACTTTACAAAAAGAACAGGCGCTTTTACTGACTACAAAGATCAGCCGAATATCCGTTTATTGACTATTAGTTGCGGAGGTTGCTGCGGAAGAGCTGTTCATAGGAAGCTATCGCTTCTTCTCAAAACGCTTAAGAAACGGGAAGGAATAGAAAAAGAAAATGTCATTGTCCATTTATCGTCATGTATAGTTTTCGATAATTTTCATGCGCCTCCATGCCCCCATATTGATTACCTAAAAGAGTTGATTAATGGCAAACTGGGACTGGAAATAAGGAACGGCACGAAAATAAGCGAATTGTCGGAAAAACGCCGTATTGACGGGACATACCATTGTAGAAATTAACTTATCTTAGGAGATAATATGAAGATACTTGTTATTGGCGGAGTTGCAGGCGGCGCCAGCGCGGCAACAAGAGCAAGAAGAAACAGTGAGGAAGCCGAGATTATACTTTTTGAGAGAGGCGATTATGTCTCTTTTGCAAATTGCGGCCTTCCTTACCACATAGGAAATATTGTTGCAGATAGAGATGACCTTCTTGTCATGACTCCTGAAAGTTTCAAAAAGAGAGGGAACATTGAGGTAAGAGTCAAGAGTGAAGTTACAGCCGTAAATCCATCAGAGAGAAAGATCTCTGTAAAAGACAAGAGCACAGGAAAAACCTACTTTGAGACTTATGACAAACTGATTCTTTCGCCTGGTTCTTCTCCTTTCATTCCTGATATTCCTGGTTCAAAAGATCCTGATATATGCGTATTGTGGACTATTCCGGACATGGATAGTATCATTGCCAAACTTCAAAATGGAGCAAATGACGCAGTAGTCGTGGGCGGTGGGTTTATTGGTGTCGAAGCTGCTGAAAATCTAGTCGAGCGAGGAATAAAAACTACACTCATCGAAAGAAATGATCATCTGCTTCCTCCTTTCGATTCTGAAATGGGGTACCCGCTCGAAGAAGAAATGATCTCATCAGGAGTTAATCTCCTTCTGAATACCGGAATTGTTAAAATAGAAAGGAATCAGAATAAGGAATTTATCCTTACTACGGACAAAGGTCTGAGCATAACAACAAGTCTGCTGATTCTTGCTATCGGTATAAGACCAAATACAATTTTTCTGAAGGATTCCGGAATAAAACTTAACTCAAAAGGTGGAATTGTTACAGACAAATATCTTCAGACAAGCAATGCAGATATTTTTGCAACAGGAGATGCTATTGAAGTTAATGATCTGCTTTTTGATAAACAGACGATGATTCCATTGGCTGGCCCTGCAAATAAACAGGGCAGAATTGCCGCAGACAATGTTTTCGGTGCTAAAAAAGAATATAAAGGTTCGCTTGGAACTGCTATATGCAAAATCTTTGACTTGACTGCCGCTTGTGCCGGGGCAAGTGAAAAGAAACTTAAAGCCGAGGGAGTTGACTATTTCAAATACTATCTTATGCCCGGATCGAATGCTTCTTACTATCCCGGCTCTGAAAGCATGTATATTAAAATACTTGCAGACAAAAAAGGGAAACTGCTCGGTTCTCAGATAGTAGGGTCAAAAAGCGTTGATAAGAAAATAGATATAATAGCTACAGCAATGAGAAACAATCTTACAGTAAGCGATTTAGCTGAACTAGAACTTGCCTATGCTCCGCCGTATAACTCCGCCAAAGACCCGATAAACTTCGCAGGTTTCATCGGCGAAAATATTCTTGAAGGAAAGAGTGAAGTTGTCCATTCAGATAGTATTCCTAAAGATGCTTATCTTGTCGATGTAAGAGATAAGGATGAGTTTGCTATGGGCTCTATTCCAGGCGCAGTGAATATCCCGCTCGGACAGATAAGAAATAGACTCAAAGAGTTCCCAAAAGATAAAATTACAGTCGTTTTCTGCCGCGTAGGCTTGAGAGGTTATTTAGCAGAAAGAATACTTAAACAGAATGGACTAAACGCCAATAATTTAAGTGGGGGTTATTCCATTTGGAAGCTCTTTAATCCTAGTAGAAAAACCAACACTGTTTCACTCCAGCCATCAACTATCAACCATCAACCATCAACTACAAATATGAAAGCTGATATTGAAATCAACGCCTGCGGCCTCCAATGCCCAGGCCCTATTTTAAAAGTAAAAGAAGCCTTAAGTAAGATGAACGACTCAGAAATTCTTAAAGTAGTCGTCAATGACAAGGGGTTTCTCAATGATATTCCAGCATGGTGTCAATCAACTGGAAATGAACTTATTTCATTCCAAAAAGAAGCAAACGCCACTTTTACTGCGATGATCAGAAAAGGCGCTAATATTGACATTCCGACATCGTGCTCCATAAAAGAAAAGAAGACATCACTTGTTCTGTTTTCTAACGATTTGGATAAAGCTCTTGCCGCGTTTATTATCGCTACAGGCTTTGCTTCTCTTGGACATAAAGTTTCAATATTCTTTACTTTCTGGGGTTTGAATGTTCTCAGAAAAGACAATCCGCCAGCAGTCAAAAAAGATATACTTAGTAGAATGTTTGGTTTTATGATGCCCTGCGGGCCTAAAAAACTAGCCCTCTCAAAGATGCATATGATGGGTATGGGGACAGCGATGATGAAACATGTCATGAAGCAAAAGAGCGTAGTATCGCTTCCTGAAATTATCGCTCAAGCTCAAAGCATGGGCATAGAGTTTCTAGCCTGCGAAATGGCTATGAATGTGATGGGACTCAAAGAAGAAGAACTTATCGAAGGCATTAAAATTACCGGTGTAGCAAACTTTGCCGCGCTTTCCGAACAATGCTCAACAACACTGTTCATCTAGTTTTGGTATAGGGCTCAGAGGACTGAGCCCTATCGGTTTTTAAATCATGAACGCAATAGGGATCTTTTTATCACGGAGTTTCCTGAAGCGTATCGTTTTCCATTACGCCAGAGGCTCCAATTTCATCTTTTTCCAACTGTTGTTCAGCTTTATGTTCCTTTGCAAGATCGGTGTTTTTGAGAATGGAAACCCAGCTTGAACCATTGAAGAAAAAGGCGTTATCATTCTGAATATCTCCTAGAACTATGCACGGATTTTTATCTCCATTGAAGTTAACCCTCATAATTGACGACTTGCCTGAAATCATATTAGAAGTCAGCGCTTTTTCTCCTGAACATAATTCAACCCATTGCTGACCGTTGAAGAATCTAATCACATTGGAATTATCTCCGGCAACTATATAAGGTTTGTTTGTTCCATTGAATTGAGTATATAGTTTTGTAATTGTGAGATTAGGATTAGGTAATTCGATCCAGTTGTCGCCGTCAAAAAATTGAACTTTAGAATCTGTTGTTGTGGCAACTATATACGGATTTTTGGAACCGTTAAATTGAATATCAAACTTGCCAGTCATGGAAGTTTGTGTTTCCTGCAAATTATTCCATTTTGATCCGTTAAAAAATGCAATTCGGCTAATTCCATTAGGAATTTGTGCATTTGGCAATACCGACAGAGCCATATAGTAATTAGAGCTGTCAAATTGCGCAGATACCTGAGAAACATAATAGTCCAGATAAGAAGAAGCTACCAGGTTATACCAGGTGTTTTTGCTGCTGTTATAATAATATAGAAAAATTGGAGTTACAGGGTCAATCGGATCCATCAAGGTAATTATTGACGGATTGTTATCTGGCCCATTATACTGAACAAATAGATACTTGACTGTATAAGCCATTGTGTACTGAAAGTAGTCCGAATTGGGATTAAGCTTGGTCCAGGTAAGATCACTATTTCCATTATAGAAATTTATATCGCCGTCGCCTGAACCAAAACCAGCCACGACAGAGGGGTAATTTGCGCCATTAAACTGTACCCACAGCGAGCTTACATTTGAATAAGCCCAATTCCTGTCTGATATAGCTTGCCAGGTGTCGCCATTATAGAAATCAACGAATCCGCCCCATTCCCCTACCACGATATATGGGTTTTTAGAATCATTAAACTGCACAGCCATTTGGGATACTATTTTAGTGGTTCCTCCTCCGCCTTGCTTAAGGGCGCCATCCCAGCCGGTTCCTGAGTGTAGAACTTTCCAGTCATAGTTACTGTTTCCGTCATAATATTTGATGATGGCATTATCCAAAACAATGATTACTTGAGGATTTTTGCTTCCGTTGAACTGCACAGCCATCTGTGAAAGGACTTGTGAATCAATGGCCTCGGGGTTAATTGGTTTCAGCTGAGTCGTAAAAGTTATAGGCGCTGGAGGATTAGCGTCTGCAAAAACGCAAAATGACAATCCGAATAATAAAACTACAAATAGCTTTTTCATTATAAACTCCTCAATTTCAAATTTAATTAATGCATAAGAACAATTGTTTATAGCCAATTACTTAACTTTTGTCAATAAGTGCTATCTGGTATTCGATTCGTGACAGGTGCCAAATTGAGTGATGGAGATTTTTAAGATTAAGCAATTTGGCATATAATGCGCAAATCTTTATTTTTATATTTTATAAATTCTTTACAAGATAATAGTGGTTAGCTATCCTTTAAAAAAACATTAAATGCTTTTATGTCATGTTCCAAAAATTATCAATAAAACTTGCTTTGTTTGTTACTATTTCATCTTTATTGCTCTTTGGCGATATTGGCTGTACGAAAAAAGATATATCCCCGCCAAAACCTTTTGTACTTGTTTCTCCGGTCGAGAAAAGAATACTGCCTTTTGAGTACAAAGCAGTTGGTCAGATTGTTTCAATAGAGGATATTCAACTTGTTGCCAGAGTGAATGGATACCTTACGAAACGAAATTTCAATCCAGGCGACTTTGTTAAGAAGGGTCAGCTTCTTTTTCAGATACAGAAAGAGCAGTACCAGGCTCAGGTGGAGAATGCTGCTGCTAATGTTCTTAAAGCTCAAGTTACTTACGATAACGACTTAAGAGAATACAACAGGCAGACGGTCATGATCAAGCAGAATGCAACGAGTCAGGAAGCTGTTGACAATTCCATTCAGGCGATGTATGCGGCAAAGGCTATCCTCAAGTCTGCAAAAGCCCAGCTTATGCTTCAGGAGCTTAACCTTAGTTATACTGATGTTTCTGCGCCATTTGATGGCAGGATAGGGATGTACACTTACAGCATTGGGAACTTTGTCGGGAAAAACAGCAAGCCGCTCGCCAGTGTAGTTATGATGGATCCCATCTGGGTGGAATTTCCCATAGAAGAAACGCTGCTTGTGACTGAAATGCAGCGTTTTAACGATATGCTTTCATCTGCGAAAGATGTATCTGCTGATAAAGTAAGCAAGGTATTCAATGTCAGACTTATGCTGTCCAACGGCACATGGTATCCTCTGGCAGGGAAAATCAACTACTTGAGCAATGTTATTGATCCCAAAGCTGGAACTATTCAGGCAAGAGCGGTTTTCATGAATCCTGATGAGCTTCTTGTCCCCGGAGCTTTTGCTACAATATCGCTTGAATCTATAACCACCTCTCCGAGGCTGACCATACACCAGGCAGCACTTCAGATGAGCCAGCTTGGTCCATTTGTCTATGTACTGGATTTGAAAAATAGTACAGTGCAGAAGAGATACCTTCAATTAGGCAAACAGCTTGATGATATATATGTCATTGTAAAAGATGGCCTTAAAGAAGGCGATCTTGTCGTGGTGGAGGGGCTTATGAGATTAAGGCCAGGGGTGAAGGTAGATTATAAATTTTTCTCGACTGAATTTATATCAACTGATACACACAGAGACTCCGACACAACAAGAGAAACAAAAACTCCTTAATTGAACTATGATTAGCGATCTTTTTATAAACAAGCCTAAACTGGCTCTTGCCATTTCTATCCTTATAGTCATCGGCGGAATACTGGCTATGCGCTCATTGCCGACCTCCCAGTTTCCTGATGTTCTTCCTCCAATAGTTCAAGTATCTACACTCTATCCAGGCGCTGATGCTACTATGATTGAACAGACTGTGACCCAGCCGCTTGAACAGCAGATTAATGGTGTGAAAGACATGATTTACATGGTCGTTCAATCATCCGATCAGGGACAGTTTTTCGGTGAAATTTCTTTTGAAGTAGGAAGCAATCCTGATATTGATACTGTAAGTACTCTTATCAGGACTCAGATCGCGCTTCCTCAGTTACCACCTGAAGTTCAGTTTGAGGGATTGAGCGTATTTCAGAAATCCACTGATATTCTATGCATGATTACCTTAAGTTCTCCCAGCGGTGAGTACGATGACCTTTTTCAGAGCAATTATGCATATCTGAACTTATATGACAAAATCAACAGGATTCCCGGGATTTCTGAAACTGTTATCATCGGCGCTCAGAATTACGGCATAAGGGTATGGGTAGATCCGTTGAAGATGGCAAGTTACAAAATAACCCCCCAGGAACTTCTTAATGCAGTTCAGATCCAGAATCTGCAGGTGCCAGGCGGGCAGATCGGAGGGCCGCCTTCGATCAAAAAACAGCAATTTGAATATACTCTTCTAATCCAAGCTCTTATGAGCAACCCAGAGCAGTTTGAAAATATCATTGTCAGAGCTACTCCTGACGGAAGTATCATCAGGCTTAAGGATATTGCCAGAATTGAACTTGGTTCGCAGAATTACAGTAATTACTGCCTTTTGGATGACAAACCGGGATGTAACATTGCTGTCTATACTCTAGGGTCTGCCAATAACATGCAGGTCGCGCAGGATGTTCAGAAACTTCTTGATAATGAAAGATCAAAGTTTCCAAAAGGGCTCAAAGGAGAAATTTACTACGATACTACAAAGTTCATAAAAATATCACTGGAAGAAATATATAAAACATTGATTATCGCAGTGATCCTTGTGATAATTGTAGTGTTTATCTTCCTTCAGGACTGGAGATCAGCGCTTATCCCGACTATCGCCATTCCTGTTTCTCTGATAGGGACATTTATAGCGATGTTCCTTTTCGGGTGCGGTATAAATAGCATAAGCATGTTCGGGCTTGTCCTGGCAATTGGGATAGTGGTGGAT
>JBAXXY010000062.1:0-14724 GCA_037127655.1 Lentisphaerota bacterium | reverse complement strand
GGACTAATTTATGGCTGAGAACAAACCTTCCAAAACCCCAGGTACCCCATTTTTTAAAAAAACGCCGCCGGTCGCAATGATAGTTTGGCTATTAGTCTTTATGGCTGCAGGCGCGCTTTTCTTTTTTTCTTCCGGGCATAAACAATCACGGAATATAACTCAATCAACCTTTGAGGCAGACCTGGCTCAGGAAAAAATAGTTTCAGCTGAATTTACGCCTGAAAGTGGTAGCATAATGAATGTTCAAGGCAAATATAAGCCGGAATTACAGCAGGGAGATTCGGCTTCTTTCTCCTCGAGAGTCATATATACTGATAGTTTGGACAAACTTCTAAGAGATAGCAATACTGGAAGATATAAGCTCAATGTCATGATTAATACGGAAGACACTTGGATGAAAAATCTTCTTTATACTTTCATCGTTGTTGTACTTCCCATAGCCATTCTTTGGATGCTATTCTCCAGACAAATGAGGAACGCTGGCAAAGGAGCAATGCAGTTCGGCAAAAGTAAGGCAAGAATGATTTCTCCAGACAAGAATAAAACTAAGTTCGAAGATGTTGCTGGAATAGAGGAAGCTAAGGAAGAGACTAAAGAAATAATGGATTATCTAAAAGATCCTATTAAATTTAAACTTCTTGGGGCAAAAATACCTAAAGGCGCAATGCTCGTAGGTCCTCCTGGAACAGGAAAAACGATGCTAGCTAAGGCTATAGCCAGCGAAGCCGCAGTTCCATTTTTTGCAATAAGCGGTTCAGATTTCGTAGAGATGTTTGTCGGTGTTGGTGCCAGCAGAGTAAGAGATATGTTTGAAAACGCTAGGAAACACGCTCCTTGTCTAATATTTATTGACGAAATAGATGCAGTTGGTCGTTCAAGATTCTCAGGTATCGGTGGTGGGCACGACGAAAGAGAGCAAACGCTAAACGCAATGTTAGTAGAAATGGATGGGCTGGAAACTCAAGAGGGCGTAATAGTTCTTGCTGCAACAAACAGGCCTGATGTACTTGATCCAGCATTAGTAAGGCCAGGCAGATTTGATAGGCAAATAGTTCTTGACTTGCCAGATATAAAGGGAAGAAAACAGATACTTGAGGTACATTCAAAAACTATTAAAACTGATTCCACTGTTAATTTGGATTTAGTGGCAAAAGGAACTCCTGGATTTAGTGGAGCAGATCTTGCTAATCTCATCAATGAGGCTGCATTATTGGCAGCAAGAGCAAATAAGACAGCTGCTTCGATGCTGGAAATGGAAGAAGCAAGGGATAAAGTTTGCTGGGGCAGAGAACGCAAAAGCAGAAAGATCACCGAAAAAGAAAGAAAAATTACAGCTTATCATGAGGCAGGGCACACACTTGTGGGACTTCATTGCAAAAACTCTTTACCTCTTCATAAAGTTACAATAATTCCTAGAGGAACAGCTTACTTAGGAGCTACTTTCCAGTTAGCTGAAGAGGACAGGTACACTCAATCTAGGGCAGAACTAGAAGATATGATGGTTATGATGATGGGTGGAAGAAGCGCTGAGGAGTTAATATTCGGCGACTTTACAAGCGGAGCAGCTGGTGATATAAGCGAGATAACGAAAGTTGCAAAAAGGATGGTTTGCGTATTTGGCATGAGTGAAAAAATGGGAACCATTGCTTACGGTTCAAGAGAAGGGCAAATTTTCGTAGGAAGAGATATAGCTCGTTCAGAGGGATACAGCGAAGATACGGCAAGAGAGATTGACCTTGAGATAAAGAGGCTCATTGATGAGGCAAAGAAAAGATCTGATTTGATTATCAAGGAAAACAAAGAGCAATTAGAACTTCTAGCTCAGGAACTTCTCAAGAAGGAAACTCTAACGGCCAAGGAAGTTAGACTACTTCTAGGGATGAATCTTCCCGAAAGCACAACAGACGCTCAGGCTATTACCCCAAGTGTTGAATCCAAAGAAGAGCAAAAAAGCTAATCCATTTGTCAGTCACAGGACACATAATGATTGAATATATTGTTACAAGTGGAGCTGGTTTTATCGGAAGCGGAATAGTATAGGGACTTAATAAGCTGGACTAAAAGCTTAGAGATATGTAGGCTACTCAGGAGAACTTACTTCGCCCGAAAATACAGTATGCTATTATATTCAAAATCATATGATTCCTGAAAAACATCTTGGTGCATAAAAATTACTTTACGACTGCTTGATCTTTGTAAATCATATTGATTTCTGTAAATGGAGTTTTCTTCCACTTTAAATACTTTAGCAATTCTTTAAGTTCTTCTAATTTAGTTTTTAATATTTTTGTGGACTCGACAAGTTCAATACCACTTGGCGGCGCATCAACAGAATACTCAAATGGTAAAGTCACTTTTATTACCCTATGATCAGGCCCGACCATAAAAACAAAAAGTTTATTTGGAGAATAGAGATTTACAACTCTTAATTCCATACTATTGAAGTCTTCATTTATTATTGAAATGAGTATAAGGGCAGGTTTTAAATTAGTTAAAGTCTGTCCATAAGGATCAGATTTTAATTTGCTGTTTTCGCTAATTTTAAATCCAGTAATAACTGGCATAGAATCAACAACTTCCTTGAAATATTTGCTATCCATAACTACGCCGTCTTTATCAACAACCATCCCTGATTTCTTACTGTACAAGACTGCTTGAGGTATTCTTTCTACAATCTCAAATTTTATAGTATCTGGCAGTTCTTTAGAGACTTCTGCAAATGCAATTCCATCTCCTCTTCGATCTTCAAGCTTTTTTCTTAAATCATATAGGTTTATACTGAAAAGATTGGTAACTCCTTTTTTTAGTTCTAGTATTCGCATTACATCATCTGCTCTATTATTCCAGTAACCTGAACTTTGAACTATTATATTTCTGAGTCTAAATCTAGGATTTTCAGAGAACATAGTTTCAAAAACATATCTGAAAGAGAAAAAGCCTAAAGTGATTAAAAAGCAAATAATAATAATAACAGCAGATATTCTGAAATAAGGATTTTTAAGGATTACTTTATTGTTTTTTGCCATATCAGAGATGAAAATTTAGGTTCATTTCGGGGTGTTTTAAGGAATTATAGCTCTTTGCTATTATTGAATAAAGCACAACAGCTGCACAATTCCCCACATTGATTGAGATTTTATTGCCAAACATAGGTAATCCGATAATACCATCACATCCCTGCATTGTTTCTTTGTCCACGCCAAGAGCCTCATTACCTAAAACAATAGCAAGCGGGAACTGATAATTTTTATACCATGCACAAATAGAATTTTCACCTGTTTCCACTGACAATATCATTTTGCAACCTTCATTCCTTAGATTCCTTATGGCTTCTAAGGAGGTCTCAAAATGCCGGCATTTGACATATTCATCAGAACCCATGGCGGTTTTAGAAAGTTTGGGATGTGGCGGATACGGAGTATATCCACAGGCAATAACCTCATGAACTTTAACAGCATCAGCCAGTCTAAATATGTTACCTGTATTAAAAGCGCTTCTCAGTCGGTCTAAGACTATCGTTATTTTAGGATGATTATGAGTCATTTAGTCTTAACAAAAGTTTCAATAAGAATGTTTTTTTTTGACTTTATTATATAATTCTACAGTATCAGGCTTCACTTTTTCCATCAATTAATTCTATATTTTTAAAAATTTTGAGGTAAAAATGTCCGAAAACAAAGTTAACTCAATAGATGTTGTAGTCCCTGTGTATAATGAAGAGTTTAATATAGGTGCTTTTATCGAAAGAGCAGACAAAGCTTTAAAAGATAAGCATTATTCCTACAGACTTGTGCTTGTTGACGACGGAAGCGCCGATAAATCTTGTGAAATAATCAGAGATTGGATAAAAAAACTTCCAAATAATATCGCGTTAATCTGCCTGAACAGAAACTATGGGCAACACTCGGCTATTATAGCTGGATTTGAACAATGCAAAGCCGAAGTAATAGTGACAATAGATGCAGACCTTCAAAATCCTCCTGAAGGGATTCCTATGTTAATATCCAAGATGGAAGAGGATGATTACGACATAGTAGGAAGTTTGCGGGGCGGCGGCAGAAAAGACAACATTTTCAGAAAACTAGCATCTGATGCGAAAGATAAAATGGTAAGAAGAATAACAAAATCTAAGATCAGAGACAGCGGATGCATGCTTAGGGCATACAAGAAAAAAATAATTGACATTGTTTTGCAATGCACCGAACACTTCATTTACATCCCAGTTTTGGCTGATTCTTTCGCCAGAAAGACAACAGAAATAGAAATAGAGCACTCTGCCAGAGGCGCAGGAGAATCAAAGTATAATGTCTGGAAGCTTCTTCAACTATTCTTTGACATTCTGACTGGTTCTACATATATGCCGCTTAGAGTTTTGACTGTATTTGGCGGAATTATGTGTGCTGTTAGTTTGCTCTTCGCTATTATGCTTATTATTCTTCGTATATTTTGTGGACCTGAATGGTCTGGACATGGGGTATTTACTCTTTTTGGGATACTCTTCTTCTTTATGGGTGGTCAATTCTTTGTTTTTGGTTTACTCGGCGAATATATATGCAGAATAAGCATGGATGTAAGGCAGAGGCCTAAGTTTATAATAGGTTCAAAAGAAGGTAAAATAGAGTAATAATTAAGGTATTATGAGCGAGAATAATTTCTTTCCAAAAGATGAGACAATATTAGGTCTGAAGATAGATGTGGACACCTATCGTGGAACTAAAAAAGGTATTCCTGCATTGATTAAACTTCTCAATAGTGAAGGCATCAAGGCTACATTTTTTCTTTCTATAGGACCAGATAATATGGGAAGGCATATATGGAGAATATTAAAACCTAAATTCTTTATAAAAATGTTTCGAGGAAAGGCCGCCAAACTATACGGATGGGATATCCTCTTTAAAGGTTTTTTGTGGCCTGGTCCAGATATAGGCAAGATTCTAAGGAAAATACTTCGTTTGCCCGCAAAATTTGGACATGAAGTAGCACTACACGCCTACGATCACCATAAATGGCAAAAAAAAATCAGTAAGTTCACTCCTCAGCAGGTCAAAGAACAATTTGATATGGCAAATAGGCGCTGGAAGAAAATTTTTAACACTCTTCCAAACGCCGCAGGAGCACCAGGATGGCAGTTATCTGAAGAATGGCTTAAATATGCTGATTCAGAGGCATGTTCAGATATCAAATACAGGAGTGACACAAGAGGTTCTTCGTGCTGTTATCCAAGATACAATGGTCAGGTCTTCAAAAAGCTCCAAATTCCTACAACTTTACCTACTTATGATGAGGTCATTGGGAGAAATGGAGTAACAAATGAAGACTACAATGAATATATTCTAAGCCAAATTGAGCCTGGACAACTCAATGTTCTGACAATCCACACCGAAGCTGAAGGCATAGTGTGCCTTAAAATGTTCAAAGAATTTATTCAGAGCTGTAAACAAAGAAGAATAAAAATAGTATCCTTGGGCGATATTTATGAACGAGTCAAAACAACTCAAAAAGTTCTAAATTTACATATGGAAGAAATTCCCGGTCGTGAAGGCCAGCTTGCATTGCTGAAACACTCGTAGAATAGGCTACAGAGCAAGTGCGAACTTGCCAAGTTCCTCACGATTGGCATTAACTTCATCCCATAAACCCCTGTCTTTATATAATAATTTAGTAAGTTTAGTCTTTGAGATAGTGAGTTTTTCAGCTATACGGAATATCTCGAAATCGCAACTGTATAATTCATCCAAGACAAAAGATACCCAGCAAGGGTAATCATGATGGTCTAAACTCACAATTGGCCTAACATTTACTATTTTGGGTCCCGATAAAAGCATAGCAATTTTTAACCTAAGTTTTTTGCCTGCTTCAACTCTATTGAAATTTTGTTCTCTGTGCAGAGCGCACTCAGCAACAATGCCTGTCTCGATGTGAGTTAGTCTGACTCCAGAATATTTTCTATTCCTTTTCTGTCCGCCTTTTCCAGTGTCTTGAAAGTTTTCTATTCTGCAGAATTTTGCAAATTCCTCGTCGGATGCAGAAACCCACAAGTTTCTATCTTTAAAAAAGTTTTTTATCCTGTTAGTCATAATAAAAAAGCCTCTTAAGATCACAAAATCCTAAGAGGCCGAGTTGTTTTATAAAAGTGTACTATTCTTCTTTGCCTTGACCTTTGCGATGGTTTTGAAGTTTGTCATGATGCTTTTTAAGCTGAGAATGAGCCTTTTCTACGACTTTGTCTATCGACTCATACATATCATATGTTTCTACATCAGCTTCTACCTCAGTGCTTTTTCCTCTTACAATAATCTCAGCCTTACTTCTGGTTTTTTGCATGTCAAGAATAACTTTAATGCTGGTTATTATTGGGTAATCTTCAATAAGTTTTGACACCTTATTTTCAGCATATTCCTTAAGTGTTTCAGAAATATTTCCGTTTCTTACGCTAACTACTACGCTCATAGTCATACTCCTTTTTTTTGTTGAACCATTATATTAAATTAATTGAAATCACATCGTAAATTTAGGGCCTAGATAAACTTCTCTTGCTTTGGCATCTTTTACCAGAAAATCACTAGTCCCCTGCACTACAATTTGCCCTTCACACATTAAATAAGCTCTATTTACAACAGATAGAGTTTCTCTGACATTGTGGTCGGTTATCAGAATAGCTAAGCCTTTATCTCTCAAGCGACAGATAATTTGCTGTACATCATAAACAGCTAAAGGGTCAACTCCACTAAAAGGTTCGTCAAGAAGAATCAGTGAAGGATTAGTAACAAGCGCTCTCGTAATCTCAAGTCTTCTTCTCTCTCCCCCGCTGAGGGTCATAGCTTTCTGCTTTGACAAGTGAGTTATTTCTAATTCATCTAGCAACGCCTGGAGCCTTTCTTTTCTTTCATAAGAACTAAGATCCAAAGTCTCAAGAATAGCCATTATATTTTGCTCTACAGTAAGTTTTCTAAATATAGAAGGTTCCTGAGCAAGGTAACCCATTCCGAGTCTGGCTCTTTTGTACATAGGGTATTTAGAAATATCGATGTCTCTGAAATGAACAGTCCCAGAATCAGGCCTTATCAAACCTGTAATCATGTAAAAACTAGTTGTCTTACCTGCTCCATTAGGACCCAAAAGACCAACTACTTCACCTTCGTGTACGAGCATGGAAACGCCATTTACAACCCGACGACCTTTGTAAGCTTTGACGAGGTTTTTACTTTCTATAAGGACTTTATTTGTAGAAGGAACTGCCTGAAGGGTATCGTCTGTCATATCTTAACCTTTGTAATAAATTTTTGAATCCATTATAACCGTATTTTGAAAAAGTTTCTATCATTTAGATGAAGTATCCTGCGTAGTATCGGTAGAAGGAGCCTGATTTAGAACGATTATACTTGAACCATTTGCAGCCTCATTACTCTCCACTTTCATTCTATCGCTGTCTTTCCATAGAATAATTCTATTTCCCTTAATGTAGCTGTCACCTTGATATAGTATCGGATTATCCGTTAATATTATTATCCCATTTACTGTATCATAGTCAGCTCTGCCTGCAGTGGCTTTCCTATCTCCATTTTTGGCATCCTCTGGATTAACCATCTTTTGTATAATGACAACATCGCCCAAAGCTACTATTGCTTTAGCACTTTTACTTCCGGTAGATGAAGGAGTTGATGTTGATGAAGAGTCCTTTTTATCCTGCAGATAGACAAGCATTTTATCTGATGTGATTTTTGAAGTGCTATCCTCTACTTTTACATTCCCCACAAGAGTGATAATATTGTTCTTAATGTCTATATCCATAGAATTTGAGGTGATGGTCATTGGTCCTGAATCTTTTTTCTTGCCTGGAGAATCGTTACCTCCAGGAAGTGAAACTAAAGAACCAAAAGCAGAATCAGCAACAATGTTCTGGTTAATAAAAATAAAACTTACGGCAGCAAAAATTAAAATAGACAATTTCTTCTTCATTATATTTAAACTCCTGTTTTCATTTTAGTGTCAGATGAAACAGATGAATCAACACTTAGACCAGAATCTACGCTTCTTTGAGTATCTGTTTTCTTCGAATCCAAAGCAAAACTATAAGCAGACTGGTCAAAAGATCTGATAACCAGTTTCACATCTTTCCTAAGATGAAGAGAATCAGAAACCTGGCTGGCATCAAATCCCACTCCGTCGGCATCAAAACCGTCAGACCTAAAATGAATAGGTTGATTCCCGCTTATAAATTGAGTTGATTGATTATAAAAAATTTCCGGAGATGTAAGAATTCCTGTTACGCTCCTGCCATCTGCTCCGATAAACTCAATTCGAGCATTAGTGATTCGAATTAAGGCCCCCTCAGTTTTGGCATAATCGCCCATTAGCACATATTCAAGCGTGTGAGTTTTTTCATCATATTGAGGTTTAATAAAATTCTTCATCTCAACATTGACACTATCGTTGCCTTCAATGCCAGCAAAAGAGTAATTTGCCAACATAACAGCTAATGATATTAAAATATATTTTAATATTTTTGAAGTATATTTTTCCATAAATCCTTTTCCTTTAACAACCAAACTATAGCCTCTCTCACTGCTCCTTTACCGCCAAACTCTTTTGTCCTGAAAGTGCAAAAGGAATCTAGTTCCTCTACAGCATCGCCTACTGCGACAGATATTCCTGCCTTTTTCATAGGAGGTATATCTATTATATCGTCTCCGACATACATGCATTCAAAGGGCTGAAGGTTTTGTTCTGATAAAATTTTATCAAATCCTCTTCCTTTATCCTTCTCGCCTTCATAAAAAAACGAAAGTTTAAGTTCCTCTGCTCTTATCTTGTTGGCTTTAGAAGACCTTCCAGAAAGTATTCCTACTTTTATTCCATTCTGCAAGGCAAGGCTGATTGCCAAGCCATCTTTTACATTAAAAAATTTTATTTCATCCGAGTTCTGAGAATAGCCAATTGAACCATCGGTTAAAACACCATCTATATCAAGAATAACAGCTTTAATATTTAAAGCCTTTTCTTTGAGCATCATACAATTTCCTTATTTTCCTTAAGAGATTCTCAGTTTGGTTAAAATCTAAAGAATTTGGCCCATCAGATAGAGCTTTTGATGGATCAGGATGAACTTCTATGAACAATGCATCAATACCTGCGGCCGCGGCTGATAGAGCTAAAGTTTCGACAAATTCTCTTTGTCCGCCCGAGGCATGACCTAGTCCGCCAGGAAGTTGAACTGAATGTGTGGCATCAAAAACTACCGGTACGCCTATGGACTTCATTATTGGAAAGGATCTCATATCCACCACAAGATTGTGGTAGCCAAAAGTAGTTCCTCTCTCTGTAAGCATCACTTTGTTATTCCCGGCTTTTTTTACTTTTTCGACAGCTCCCTTCATATCTTCTGGAGCCATGAATTGCCCCTTTTTTATATTTACCGTTCTGCCAGTATTAGCGGCGGCAATCAATAGATCTGTTTGACGGCATAGAAAAGCCGGTATCTGAAGCACATCAGCTACAGCAGACGCTTTCTCAACCTGCCAAGTTTCATGAATATCAGTAACTATAGGCAAATCTAATTCTCTTTTAATCTGAGCTAGAATATCCAGATTCCTATCCATACCATTGCCGCGGAATGAACCTACTGAAGTTCTATTAGCCTTATCAAAAGATGCTTTAAATACATAGTTTATATCAAGTTCTGAAGTAACTTTTTTTAAAAACCTAGCTATCTCGAAGCAAACCTCTGGAGTTTCTACTATGCATGGACCGCCCAGAAGAAGAAGTTTTCCATTACCAACTTCGATTTTTTCATTAATATTAAACATCTAAAGCTCCTAAAATAATGTACTATTTAGATATAAGAGACTCAGCTTTTGCCAAATCCTCAGGAGTGTCAATCCCCACTCCAAAATCACTATCGAGAATTACGGCATAAATTTTGATTCCGTTGTCCAATGCTCTCAACTGCTCAAGCATTTCGCATTTTTCGAGTTCACTTTGAGGTAATTTAACTATTCGTTCAAGAGTCTTTTTCGTGTATCCATAAATACCGAGGTGTTTGTAAATAGGGAACGATTTACCGGCATCACGGACAAATGGAATTTCTGATCTGCTGAAATATAAAGCTGAATTATCTCTTCCCAAAACCGCTTTTACCACATTAGGATTGCCTCCAATTACTGAACGATCGGATTTAACTACTACAGTTCCCATCTCCATTGAAGGATTGGAAATAAACATATCAATGAGACTGTTAATCGTAGAAACTTCAATAAGCGGCTCATCACCTTGAATATTTATAATTACATCACAATCAATGGCTTTAACTGCTTCCCAAATTCTATCTGTACCGGACGGATGTTTGTCTGATGTCATTACGCATTTTGCGCCGAAGGCAACACCTGTCTTAAATACTGCATCATTGTCAGTGGCTATAATTACATTTTCAGCCTTGGAAGCTAAACCTTTCTCATAAACCCATTGTATAATTGGTTTGCCGCCAAGTTTGGCTATAGGTTTTCCAGGAAATCTTGTGCTTCCAAATCTGGCAGGGATACAAACAACTACGCCTTTTTCTTTCATTTTTAGAACGCCATCCTTAAGTATAAAAAATCTGATAACTAAATATTAGAGTATAACATTCTCTTTTCAAGGATTCTCGACTCTTGCAGTGCAAAATATGCAATTCCCAATAAAATGATAATTAAAATCCTTTGAATGAGGTACACAAAATGGACAAATATATTGAAAGAAATCTATTTCAGATAAGAAATGAAATCGAAAAAGTTGAAGCTGCTGCAAATAGGAAATCAGATTCAGTAAAATTAATAGCTGTAAGCAAGAACTTCCCAGTTGAAGACATTTTTCAAGCATATTCTGTCGGACAACGATTATTTGGCGAAAACAAAATTCAAGAACTCGAGAACAAAGCGCCAAAACTTCCAAATGATATCGAATGGCATCTTATCGGGCATCTTCAAAGCAATAAAGTTGCCAAAGCTGTAGAACTTGCTGAATATATTCACTCTGTTGATTCCGAAAAGCTTATACAGAGAATAGACAAAATAGCATCAGAGAAAAACAAGATACAAAAAATCCTTCTTGAGGTAAATGTATCTGAAGAGGAGAGCAAATTTGGCTTAAAACTTTCAGAGCTTGAAAGCTGTGTAGAGTTTGCCTTGAAGTGCAATAACCTGGAACTTGCAGGGCTAATGACCATGGCGCCATTTGATATTTCAGAAAATGAACTTAATAACATTTTCTCGGCATTGAAAGCAAAAAGAGATGAGCTGGAATTAAAATTCAAAATAAAATTACCCGAACTCTCCATGGGTATGTCAGGCGATTTCAAAGCGGCAATTGCAAACGGTTCGACAATGGTTCGAATAGGCACTGCTATTTTCGGAAATAGAAATGCTGGTGAGTAGCGTCAGACCTATGTGAAAGAGTATTGCGGGGTGCCGTGGAGAATTAGAAAGATGCATGAGTTGGCGTCCAAAAGAAACTCAAAAAGTTTCTCTGAGAACAATTGAAAGCTATTGGAATGCAGTTGCAGATAATGTCGCAAGCCCATGCCAAGCAAACAAATTTTAAATTATATTTTAACCTTCTCTTTATCAATTATGCGCTCAAAAAATCCAGAATAATCTTGGAATACTCTTCTTTGTTCTCTATCATCGGTATATGGCCTGCCCCGCGCATAACTATCAGTTTAGATTCTGGGAAAGCATTTTGCAATTCAGCCGACTCTTCAGGGGCAATAAGAATATCTTTTTCTCCGCAAATAATAAGCACCGGACTATGAATTTTGCCTTTAATTGACGATTTATAGTTCATACATGCTTCTGCCTGTGCTTCAAAGTTTTCTGGTTTCTGATGATAAGGATAATTCATCGAATAAGAGATAGCAGATTCGTAACCTTCTGGATTATTACTTATAAAATCTGATGTATAAATCCACTGGGAAAACATTCTGTGCCAGCACTCAAGGCAGTTTTCATCTCTAAGCAGTTTAATAAGGCATTTGAAAATATCTATATTTCTGTAAGAACATATTGTTGATGTATTTGAAAGAATAACTCTATCAATTTTATCAGAGTGAATATTCACATATTCTTGAACGATGAATCCACCCATTGAATGGCCGAGAATATTGACTTTACCGTAACCAAGATGTTTTATAAGCTTTGACAAATCCTCGACCATAGCCTGGACTGTAAAAGATGCTTTTTTTGGCAAACTTCTTCCAGCCCCCCTATTATCGAGACTGACCACAGTAAATTTCTTCGCAAGAGTGCTTGAGATAAGGCTGAAAGCATCGCAAGTGCCGCTCAAACCAGGCACTAGAATCAGTGGTTTTCCAGAACCTTTTATTTCGTAGTAAAGATTGATGTCATCGAGTTCGAGGTAAGGCATTATCGTATATTTCTCAGAATTTGGTTTTATAAGGTTACTTATAACTGCTTAACGGAACCCAGAAGAACTGGAAGAATTCCGGGCCGACACCGAGGAATGGCCCTATTCCAGGGATCCAGAGTATGCCTATGTTGAAATCATAGGAGTCAGGTGTCATCTGATCCTCATATCCAAGCACAAAGTCCAGGTTGAAAGAGATTTCGGAGTTAGAGCGCTCTCCGCGCTCATTGTAGTTGGAGTCGCGTACAACCCAGAATAATGGAAAGACGATTGTCGCTGTTCTCACACCGTAGTTCGGCGGAGGTGACGAGAAAACTCCTAAATTCGACCAGTAGAATACAGGGAATATGGGATAAGCCTTCGAAGCCCAGTTGTTCGTTGTGATATATTTGCCGTTAAATGAGATTTCCATGTAGTTAGAATCAGCCGGTATCTGATTTGCAAATTGCATTGCCTGATCGGTAAGAAGGGGACCTCCGACTTTTTGGTTCAAGGACCCGCAGCCAGAAAGCATGACGATAATCACACATACGGTAACGGCAAAGAATATTTTATGCAGTATGATAAACTTGGCTATTCTCTTTTTCGGCTCAAATTGAATTAAAGACATATTTCCCCCATTAATTTTATATTAATTTTAGGTTAAATATCTCAAAAATAAAAGCCCTGGATTTTACCACAAGGCTAGTTATTCACTAATTGGTAATATTATTGACAGGTTAAACTAGAGTTAGACCATTTTAGAAAGTAAAAGTTTTATGCTTTTTATAACATTAATATAATGGTGCGCCCGGCGGGATTTGAACCCACTACCTACTGCTCCGGAGGCAGTCGCTCTATCCAAATGAGCTACGGGCGCCAGGAAAATAATATTTAAGCTGTCTTTATCTTAATCTTTTGAAAGACGAAATGCAATTCATAGAGTTTTTCATAAGAAACTGTTTTCGCCTAATTCCTTTGGTAAATAAATTGAATTTATAGAGAGTTGAGTTTAAAATCTATCGCACACTCACAGTATCATTTAGTCTTTAACCAAAAGGTAAAGGAGACCAGACTATGACATCAATTTTCGATGTAAGCGCAAGAGAAATTCTTGACTCAAGAGGAAACCCCACCGTAGAAGTTGAAGTAACATTGGATTCAGGCATAAAGGGCGTCGCTGCTGTTCCATCCGGAGCTTCTACAGGCGAGAATGAAGCAATTGAGCTTCGTGACGGCGACATGAAGCGCTATTTAGGCAAAGGCGTTCTAACTGCTGTTAAAAATGTCAATGAAAAGATATTCCCTGAAATAGAAGGGATGGACGCTCTAGATCAGACAGGTATCGATAAGGCAATGATTGATCTTGACGGAACAAAGACTAAGAGCAATCTTGGAGCTAATGCCATTCTTGGCGTATCCCTGGCAGTCGCAAAAGCAGCCGCTAATGCATTGGAAATACCGCTTTACAGATACATCGGCGGAGTTAATGCCAAGACGCTTCCTGTGCCAATGATGAACATTATTAATGGCGGAGCTCACTCAGATGCACCGATTGACTTTCAGGAATTTATGATTCGTCCAGTTGGCGCATGCTGTTTCAGAGAAGGTTTGAGAATGGGAACTGAAGTATTCCACGCTCTCAAAGGCGTTCTAAAGAAAAGAGGATTAAGCACAGCTGTAGGCGATGAAGGCGGATTTGCCCCGAACCTCAATGGAGTAGAAGATGCTCTTGATGTAATCATCACAGCTATTAAAGATGCAGGATATAAGCCAGGCAGAAAATCTGAAGGCGGAGATGTCTCCATAGCTCTTGATGCGGCCGCAAGTGAATTTTTCAAGAACGGCGTATATGATTTCAAGAAAGAAGGCAAAGGCGTCAAGAAAACATCAGCAGAAATGGCTGATTATTTTGCCGGACTTATCGCTAAATATCCTATCGACTCCATCGAAGACGGTATGGCAGAAGGCGACTGGATAGGCTGGAAGATTCTTACTGACAAGATCGGAAGCAAATGCCAGTTAGTTGGCGACGATTTGTTTGTGACTAATGTTGATTACCTTTCAAGAGGAATTAAAGAAGGTTGCGCCAATGCAATTCTTATCAAGGTTAATCAGATTGGTACGCTGACTGAAACTCTTGATGCTATAGAAATGGCTCACAGAGCAGGCTGGAAAGCTATCGTAAGCCATAGATCTGGCGAAACAGAAGACACAACTATTGCTGACATAGCAGTAGCTACAAATGCCGGACAGATCAAGACAGGTTCAGCAAGCAGAACAGACCGTATCTGTAAATACAATCAATTACTCAGAATCGAAGAAGAACTTTTTGATGTAGCTATTTAC
>JBAXXY010000061.1:0-14763 GCA_037127655.1 Lentisphaerota bacterium | reverse complement strand
ATTTTGCCTCTATGGGGTGAAGAGAAAGAAAAAATAGCTTATGATGTTATTAATTCCGGAATCAAGGCAAAAATATCTGTGATACGACGAGAATTTGTCCCTGAAAATCTCTTGGGTGTTGACTATGATGAGAGTTTCTTAATAAACATAAAAAGTCTTGGTAATGTAGATATTTGCGGTGAAAACGGAGAATTTCACACGCTTGTCTATGGGGCTCCATACTTTGCTCAAACTATAGCTTTGGAGATTTCACATATAGAAAAAAGTGATGATTATATGTTTTGCAGACTAAAACTACAAAACTGAACATCGGGTGATAGATGAGATTAAATCTAGCAACTAATAATAGTTGCAATATTAATCTTTTGATATATCATAAATAATATGAGCAGAAAAGATAAACTAATTCAGCTTTTGACTTCTGAATCTCAGATGTCCTGGAGCGACTTCGCTTCACTAATGAGGCTATTAGATTTCGAACTTTTGAATAATAACGGTTCAAGAAGATGTTTTGCCAAAAGAGAGTTGGCTAACCTGAAATTCTTTACTCATGAACCACATCCGCAGAATGTACTTAAAAAGTACCAGAAAAAGGAAGCATTAAATTTTCTGAAGGAGAATAAAATATTATGAATACGCTTTCATACAAAAACTATACAGCAAAAATAGAACTCAGCCCTGAAGATAACTGCTTTGTCGGCAAAGTTCTTTATATCAGAGACTGCATAATATTTGACGGCTCCTCTTATGAGGAAATCATTAAATCCTTTCATGATGCGATTGACGGTTATCTTGAAGACTGCAAACTTAACAATTTTAAGCCTTGTATAGCTTTTAAAGGTTCTTTTAATGTCAGAATAGGACAGGATTTGCATAGAAAAGCCGCCGAAATTGCTTCCTCTCAAGGCGTCTCGCTTAATGAATTTATTGCTCATGCAGTAGAAGACGAAATAGAGCTTGTTGCTAAAGCTTAAAAAGAGAGCTAACTCTCCTCAAATCGTATCTGTAACATCTCGGGTGATACCGTAATCTAATATTCTGCCATAGATTTCTCTTCTGAATTTATAATCGCGCACTGTTCTTTGAGTCCCGTCAGGGCGAATGATCACATATGTATTGGTTTGGATAATATTATCGCCTTTGAGGTAAAGTTTTCTGATTCTTTCGCGATCTTTAGGATGTATAGCATTTAGCCAGAAGTAAGGGTCTTTAAAGGCTTCTTCTTTTGATAGTCCGTAAATATTCTTAACCGCATTATTCATGTATAGGCATTTATACTTAGGGTAGGGCTCACTGTACCAGATAAAGTCTGAAATATTATCCAGGACATTATCCATCATTTCTTTATTTATTGCATGCAGCATATTTTGGGTAATATCTCTTTTAACTGTGCCAATATAAAGAATTCCATCAATAACTTTTTTAAACACATTTTCTTCAATGTATTTGATCTTATTTCCTGGCAGGAGAAGCCTGTATTCCAGTTGGAATTGCCCTTCTTTATTTTCATTATCAACGATAAGCAGCTTATCTTTATCGTCAGGGTGAATATATTCTGTCCAGATATCAGGATTATTTTTTATAACGGCCAAGGGCAGTTCGTATAAATCCTTGTTAGCGTGAGTAGTAAAAATATATTTTCTCTTGTCTCCGTCAACCTGGGCAACTCTAATAGCATCAGTAGAGGCATTGAGGGTTTTAATAATATGAGAAAAGCGATATGATAGCTTTTTCATTTCAGTAATATTTGTGATAACTCCATAGATCGTATCGTTGTTTCTAAAGGTTTCGTTTAAAACCCATTCGATATTCCCTTTATTGATAATGCGATAAGTGCATTTCTTGTAATCAGATTTTATTTTTGCCCATTCACTTACAAGCTCCATATCGTCAGGGTGCACAGAGTCCAGCCAGCGTGTTTCACCCTTTAATAGCTTCCGGGAATCCATCCCAAAAATTTCTTTTCCTCTACAACTAAGGAACTTTAAATGCAATTTGTCCTTATCGTCCAAATTCCCTATCCAAACAAGCAAATTTACCTTGTTTATGACTGTTTCGAGTTCCCTGCGCTGTATTTCATCCGCGCGCCGATCAGTAATATCCTCAATGTAACAGGCAATTTCTGTTACTTCTTCAGCTTGGCTCAAGATTGGAATAATTGTTAGCAGTCCTATTCTTTTTTTGTAGCTGCCAGGTATAAATATCTCGATTTGTGTGAGCTGTGTTTTAGTTCTCAGAACCTTCTGTTCCAATTCCAGTATTTGGGAATATTCTTTTCCTGCAAAAATATCAGAGGATAAGGAACCTAGAATGCCTTTATTGTTATACCCTTTTGAAAGCGCTATAAAGGTTTCGTTTACATAAGTGTATTTGAGTGCAAAGTCTTTTGTGTAAATAATAAAGGGCATGCACTGAAAGAGCGTCTTTACTTTATTTAATTCATCTTTAAGCCCCGAGTAAGAAGCTCTGTATTTTACGCAAATATTATTAAGCGTATTTATGTGCGCAATCACATCTTTGGGTAAGCCCTTAGTATCAAAAGGAACATCAATATCGTATGGTTGACTAGTAGGTGTCGGAGTATGTGCAAACTTACTGCTAATGGGGCTAAGATCCGATATTTCTTTAACATCAATATTTAGGTATTGCGCAATTATTCTTATATCTGAATCACAAGGCTGACGAAGTCCTCTTTCCCAGGCTGAAATATTTTCTCTTGCTCGATTTAAGCATTTAGCAAGATCGTTAAATGTGACCTTTTTTTCTTTCCTGATTTTCCTGAGAGCCTGATAATACAGCATAGAATACCTCGCTTAAAATGTGATACAACATCACACATATTAGCTCATACATAAATAATGTGATATATCGTCACAAAAATAAACTATAAAAATGTAATAAATAATTTTAAAAGATAACAAAAGTTAATCAAGTACAGCAAATCAGAGCAAACATAAGGAAAGAAATAACTATGAGCAGCTTATTAGAAGAAGCAAAAAAATACTGTATTGAGAAGATACAGAATTATCGACCAGAAATCATTGTTTTGACAAGAAACGGTCTGACAAAAGGACAGGTTCAGGAATTTTTTGAAAAAAAGGGAAAAAGCTTCAGTTACGGTCAAATCCTTTATTATCTGCAAAAGAACCCGATTACTGCAGAAGAATTAGCCAGTCAAAAGGACTCTTAATGATGAAGAAAGCATTATCAATGCTTGGGATAGCCTCGCTAGGAGCTTTTGCATATGGTGCTGACATATGTAGCCTTAGCTTGCCTGCCTGGGAAGCTACGACTATATACCGAAGGGCTGAAATAATGTTACAGACAAAAGCTGAGGCTGCCAAGTCGGAAGAAAGCGCAGACGATTACTTGCACATACAAACATTGATATCTCTATCATCGCCTCTGACTCCGGAAGAAAGCAAAGAATTAGAAAAAGATGTTACGGATATATTGCTCAAGCATCCGGAATGGGGCAAGATCAAAGCGCCTGCGACTGTACGGCAATCTGCAGCAACTATCGAAAGAGGGCAGGGGCAGCAAAATAAACTTGAAGAGACTCTTAATAAATACAATGATCAGAAGAAGTCAGTTGTTCTTCCTGACTTAAAAGAGACTGCAAATGAGCCTGCAGCAAATAAGAATAGTAGAGACAGCAAGGAGTTGCTTGCTGATGGCGATTTTCCTGCAGGGCAATTTTATGAAATAAAAAATCTCGATAGTATTCCTTATGATAAAGAGTTCAAATCCACATATTATTTCATCGATCAGTTAATTGTAGATTATCCGATTAATGACAGTTACCTCTGTCACCTTGATGAAAGTTTAGGTAATACCATAAGCAATTTATTATTTAGCGAGAAAAGACAGTTTCTTGTAAAGTTTCCATTCCCGACTCCATACCTGAAAAAAGAAAGCACTCTTTTTTTCACTCTGACCAATCCTCTCACCATAAAAGGAAAGGTCAAATATAAAGACACAGCTGGGGACACGATAACAAAGTACATCTGCAAGTATCAGGGCAAATCTTTACCTTCATTAAACAGGAACAACGAAATATGATTAATAAAAAGAGCCGTGAATCTGAAGAGATAGAAAAACTTGCCTTCGATGCTGGAGAGATGGTAATGAGCGCAATTGAGGACGACAGCATTACTGAAATAATGCTAAACCCCGATCTGTCTTTATGGGTAGAACATAGAACAAAAGGGATGTACAAAGTAGGGGAGCTGCGCGAATGCCAGGCAACATCGTTTATATACACTGCTGCAGGGTTGCAAAACAAGACGATAAATAAATCCATCCCGTTTTTAGAAACCGAATTGCCCTTTGACAGGGCCAGATTTGAAGCCACAATCCCTCCAATCACCCAGAAAATAGCCTTTACGATCAGGAAAAGGGCAAAATGCATATACACAATGGATGAGTATCTTGCTTCTAAAATAATCAACCCTAACCAGGCAGAAGCAATTTCCCAGGCAATAGTGGACAAAAAATCTATCCTTATTTGCGGAGCCCCGGGAACAGGGAAGACTACCTTTGCCAATGCTTGCGTGGATACGCTGTCAAAAGTATGTGACAGCTCTGAGAGGATCATCACATTAGAGGATGTCCCGGAGCTGCAATGCAATGCTCCTAATGTGTATGGTATGTTTACCAATAAGCTTGCCAATATTGATCTTAATATCCTTCTGCAGATAACCCTAAGAAGCAGACCTAACAGGATATTGGTCGGTGAAGTAAGGGATAAAGCCATGCTTGAGTTGCTGAAGGCGTGGAATGTCGGATGTTCTGGTATCGCAACTGTGCATTCTAATACAGCCACATGCAACTCAGCCGTGCAACGCTGCATTGACCTTGCTCAGGAAGCAACGGCCACTCCTCCAATATCCCTTATATGCGAGACTGTCAGTGTGGTAGTAACTATTGAGAGAACCAATAAAAACGCAGCAGGAAGGATGATCAATAATGTTGGATTCCTAATGGGGTATAGAAACGGTAAATTTGAATTCGATTACATAAAATAAAAAAGGAAGAGACACATGAGAAAAACAAAAAAACTATTAACGGCAATGGCAGGGTTCTTTTTAGTTATGCCTGGGATATTTGCCTCACAAACAGATTCTCTGCCATGGAGCAATCCGATGAATTTGTTTGCCGAGTCGATGAGCGGTCCGATTGTAAGAGGTATTGCAGTAGCAGCCATAGTAGTAGCAGGCTGCATGATGGCATTCGGGGAATTCGGAGCTGCCACAAGAAGAATGATGATGATTGTATTGGGATTAGGTGTGGCGTTGGGCGCAACATCATGGCTTACATCGCTTTTCAATTTTTCAGGAGCCTTAATCAAGTAGGAGCAATTTATGGCATCAAGAGGAACCTTAGTTGAGGTGAACAGGGCATTAATACGGCCGATATTATTTTGCGGAGCGGAACGAAAAAGCACAATCATATATGGGACTTTGTCTTTGGTAGTGGCAGCAGCTTCCAATTTTAAAGCTCCCGGTATTTATATAGGGCCGATATTCTTCCTTGTATGCCATTTGTTTTTTGTATGGATAGCAAAAAAAGACCCACAGATGATTGCTGTGTATATGAGGCATATTCGCTATAAGCAGGCGTTTTATCCTGTTAAAGGAGGAGCATCAATAAATCCTGAACTTATCAGCATAAGAGCAACCATAGGAAAGAAGAAATGAAATGCATAGACACTTTGTTTAGAAGAAATAGCCCGGAAGTAAAAGAAATCTCACGAAAATCAAAACTCAAAGGATTTGCGGATCTGCTCAATTACGCGGTAATGCCGTGTGCTGATATTATGGTAAACAAAGACGGCGCAATAATGGCTTTCTTCGCTTACCAGGGCAAAGATGTCCAGTCAAGCACTGATGCGGAGCTTGATTATATAAGAACAATGTTTAATCAGGTATTCCGGCTTACAGAAGAAAACTGGATGCTTGAATTCAATCTTATGCGCGTTTCATCAAGGGATTATCCCGTAGAGCGGACTTTCCCTGATATGGTTTCAAAACTCATAGATGAGGAAAGAAGAGAGCAGTATCAGTCTGAAAATCAGCATTACGACACTGTTACATATCTTACCATATCAAGGGGGCCTACGGCAGATTTAAGCAGGAGCGTTAAGAAATTTGTATATGACCAGGAAGAAGATATAAAAGAAGAGACCTTAGATGAGTATATAGACAAATTCGAAATTTCTCTGTCCAGCATTATGGACACTTTTGGAGGCGTATTTGAATTAAAGAGGCTTCATAGTGATGAAATATTAAAGTTCCTTCATTACTGCATATCAGGCATAAATGAATATATCGCAATGCCAAGTATGGCTATTTACATGGATGCCTACCTTGCCAATAATGATTTTGTCGGAGGATTAGACCCGATAATAGGCGAAAATCATATAAAAGTGCTCGATTTCCAGGACTTCCCAACGCACAGCTATCCGACAATACTAGATATTCTAAACACCCTTCCCATCGAGTACAGATGGTCCACCCGCTTTATCCCTTTGGATGTGGATACGGCAAGGAACTACATGATTGCCCACCTTAAACACTGGAATCAGAAAGCCAAAGGTTTTATGGGATTGGTCAGGGAATCCATAGGAATGGAGAATACCAGGCTCGACAGAGATGCTGTAACGATGATTGATATGACTGAGGATGCTATGGCGAGCAATTCTTCCGGGTTAGTTCGGTACGGCTTTATGACAAAAGTCATCATCCTTATGAATAAAGACAAAAGCATATTAGACGAATCAGCCAGGATGATCCGCCGCCAATTACAGCAATTAGGATACCTGATCAGATATGAGAGCGTAAACGCTGTAGATGCCTATCTGGGAAGTCTTCCCGGACATGGATATTATAATCTTCGAAGACCGCTGATGGATTCTTTGACTCTTGCTAATACTGCTCCGATATCCTCCATATATCAGGGATCGCCAACATGCCCGTGCCCGTACTATCCTCCATTGTCTCCGGCTCTTTTCTACAGCAAGACCTCCGGCTCGACTCCTTACAGATTTAATCTTCATATAGATGATGTCGGGCACACTATGATAATAGGGCCTACTGGAACTGGTAAAACGACTCTGATGGGGTTAATCATGGCTCAGCACAGAAAGTATCCCCAATCACAGATATTCGTGCTGGATAAGGACAATTCGAACAAGCCTTTGATATTAGCCATGAACGGCGACTATTACGACATTGGCAGTAACGCTGAATTCTCGGTAAACTTTGCGCCCTTTCAATATATAGACGATGAAGAAGAGTTTGAGTGGGCATGTTCTTTTGTAGAAGAGCTCTGCGAGCTTCAGAAAGTTGAGCTTGGCGGAGATATGAAAGAACAAATCAGGCACACTATGTCCACTCTCCGCGGATCAGACCGTAAATACTGGAATTTGTCTCAGTACATATTGTCCATTCAGAACCAGAAACTCAGGGATGCGCTGAAAGTATATGCCACAGACGGGGCAGTAGGCAAAATACTAAACCAGTCAAAGGACAACATTGAAACCTCAAGTTTAATGGGATTTGAGCTTGGATGGCTGCTCGGACAAAAAGAAGAGATGTATGTTCCTGTAATAAATTATCTCTTCCGTAAATTGTACAGGCTCTTCAAACGGCAGTTGCCTACATTGATGATTCTCGAAGAGGCCTGGTTATACATTGATAATTCCGTGATAGCCAGAAAACTCAAAGACTGGCTGAAAACTCTCAGGAAATTCAATGTGGCGGTTATTTTCACATCCCAGGCTCTCAGCGATGTTTCGACATCTACTATTTCAGCCGTACTTGCCGAAAGCTGTGTTACAAAGATCTATCTGGCTAATAACGAAGCGCTGGCTTCATCAAGAAAGACCTATGAATACTTCGGACTGAACGACAGGCAGATTTTGCTTATTAGTTCAATGCAATACAAAAAAGATTACTATGTCACAAACAGTGCAGGCAACAGGGTCATTGACCTTGGACTAGGCCAAGTAGCCCTGGCATTCATTGGCATAAGCAGCAAAAAGGATAAGGAAAAATTTTACTCTATTTACAGAAAAAATGACTCTGGATGGGTAAATGAATGGCTTGAATACAAACACATAACAAAAGCATAAGACTGTTTATTTAAAAACTGGTAAAAAAATAAAAAAGAAGGGCAGGGGGGAATGAGAAAAACAATAACAATATTATTTATAAGTGCCTTACAAATTGCTACGCATGCGGCGGATATCGTATATGATCCGACTTCATGCCTGCAGATTTTGAACAATGGAGCAACAGCCACGCAGCAGCTAAATACTGCCACTAATGAGCTTAGTACTCTTAATACCACATACGATTTAGCTGTTCAGAACTCACAAAAATTAGAGATAAATAACTGGAATGATGTAAGTGAGTTGATTACTAAGACGAATACTGTGGCAAGTGTCCCCCAGAGTATGACCTGGGCCACTACAAATGCTGTCGGGACTTTTGTTCAACTCTTCCCAGGGGATAGCAAAACAACCCAATACTTAAATGACATAACACAAAGATCCACCGGAGCAATAAACACTTTCAAGGGGAGCTTGTCAGCGGTACAAAACCTTGGGAATGCACTTAATGACTACAAGGAAGTTCTATCAAAAATCCAGAGCGCTCAAAGCGCTGTTCAAGGGCATGAGTCTTCTGCCGAGCAGAGCAACCAGATTCAGGGAAACATACTTAATACTTTACAGGCTACCCAGATGTCAGAAATGTCAGCTGCGTCCAGCGCTACCACATATTACGCTTATGAAGTTCAACAGAAACAGCTTGAAGCGCAATCAAATCAAAGGTTTCTCTCAAATGGAAACATTGACCCTACTTATAAAAACGAAGGCACTGGTGAAATTCCAAGCATCTAAAAGGAATTAATATTATGGGCAGTCAAAATTTACTTAACAACATAAATTCGCTTTACCAGGCAAAAATACTGTTATGGGGTTCATCTGTATTTATCCATGCAAACTACATCATTGGAGTCCTTGCCCTTATACAGGTAGTCTGGACGATCAGCTGGCTTACCATTAAAGGCCAGGAGCTCGACAGCATTGTAGCCACGACTCTCAAGCAAGTGGTGATAATCGGTTTTTTCTACGCTCTTTTGCTAAATGGAGGACAATGGATTCCTGCAATTCTTAACTCGTTTTCCAAAGTGGGCTCAGAGGCAGGGGTAATCACAAATCTTGATCCGGGGTCAGTTATGAACCAGGGATTATTTGTAGCCTATACGGTACTTAAAACAGGTGCTGATATTGGATTTATAACTCACCCGTTCGGCGCATTTATGGCTATTATAACAGCGTGCATAATCACTTTTAGCTATGTGCTCATAGCAGCCGATTTGCTTGTGACTTTAATAACCTCCTATGTCATGGTGTCTGTGTGCAGTTTGTTTTTTGCTTTCGGAGTAAGCTCTCTTACCTCGCCAATGGCAAAAAACCTGATCCAAAAGAGCATTTCTGTCGGGCTAAAACTAATGGGGATATATGTGGTAGTCGGGATTGGCTCAAATATGGCATTAACCTGGGCAAATTATCTTACAACATCTGCTAATACAGATGATTACTATATGTCCTGGCTATCCGTGGCAGGGGCCACATTAATATTCTGGTTAATAGCTAAAAATATCCCTACGACTTTATCCTCGCTTGCAGGAGTGGGGTCTCTTGCTACTCATGGTTCGGAAGTAATAGGTTCAGCCATGGCTGCAGCATCTGTTGCCGGAACGGCTGTTAAAAGAGGTTATCATGGGGTTGCAGGTTCAGGCAAAGCAGCGATGGGGGCAGGACAAGCAGTTGGCGGCGGTGCCCAGAGCGTCTATGGCGCAGCGCAAGCCGCAGGCGGAGCAGTTACCGGGAATCCATTATCTGTAGCACAGGGACTTTCCAATATAGCTTCAGGCATAAACAAAGCCCGCAGCGGTGGAAAGAGAGCGGCTAGCGGAATTTCTCAGGCAGTCTCCGGCACTAATGTAAAAACACTTTAAGAGATAGAAGATATGAAAAGAAAGAAATCATTTTTCCAAAGCATCAGCAATGCAATATTTGGCAGGGAATTGCCGCAGCAAAACAGTAATCAGGAAGAGAACGAAACTAATAACTATATGTCTAATAAGGAAATAAAAAGCCTCGAGAAAGCCATAGTATCAGCTGAAGATACTATAAGAAAAATTGAGTTAATAAGAGTAAGAAAAGAGACTTTAGCCCAAAAGCAAGCCCAGATTGAGAAACTGAAACATGAGGCCGCTTTTAAGAAACTTGAAGCTAAAGCCTTAGCAAGAGAGAGGGCTAAAGCCAGAATTGAAGAAGAGAAGCTGAAAAAGAAGAAACCAGATACTCGTAAATGGCAGGATAATGCTTTCTTGCGGGGCAGGGCAGCCTGGAATGATATGTATGGCTCATTAGTAGAGCGCAACAGGAAAAATTTTACAGTAAGCGTACTTCTGGCTATTGCCTTGCTTGCTTCAGTAATAGGGCTTATCCACATTGGATCCCAATCAAAAATACAGCCGTTTATGGTACAGGTAGGTCAGAATGGGGATATTGTCGATGTAAGTTCCGCTGAAAAAGCTCCGGATATAACTGAGAAGATAATCAAGTATTTTTTACAGAAATTTGTTATCAATATGCACAGTATCTCAGGAGATAATATCGTTCAAAAACAAATGCTTGCTTCTGTATATTCCTCAGTTAACACTTCAGGCAACAGCAACGCAATGAACATACTCAAGAGTTTTATACAGAACAACAATCCTTTTACTCTTAACAGCCAGTTTACTAATCAGGTTAATATATCGAGCTTGTACCCTATATCTAAGGACAGTTATCAGATTACATGGGAAGAAGTAAAAAGAACCATAGATGGCAAGCTTGTCTCAAAGAACTACTACACAGGGCAGATAGCCTATAAATTTGCTCCATCCTCCGGAGAAAATTTTACCTACAATCCCTTCGGTATCTACATAACCAATATGGCATGGTCACAAGTCCAGACTGAGCAAGAGAAGAAAGCATAAATATAACATATAAAAGGAAAAGCTATGAACTATAAACATCTTGTATCCCTGACTTTGGTATGTGGGATATTTTCAGCATGCGCAACAAAAGGAGCATATAATCCATCTAACTTTGCACCTGTGCCAAAGGTAGAAAAGGAGACAAAAATCATCAATGCCGCCGACTCGGTAAATAGTAGTACTTTTGATTACAATCCAGATCCGGCGATAATGGCAGCGTATAAAAAATATGTGTCTGAGGGCAAAATGGATGTAGTCAATACCAAAGGTTTTATTGCGTATCCGTTCAGCGCGGACTTTCAGCCTATTATTCCTTCGCAGCCTTTACAGGCGGTCGATATAGAACTGGAGCCAGGTGAACAAATCCAACCAAACGGTATTGCAATGGGAGATACGCAAAGATGGACTTATTCAATTCTGCCATCATATAACAATGGCCGTCCGGTTCAGCATATTATCTTTAAGCCAAAGGACTGGAATATTGCCACAAATATCATAGTCGGAACCAATATGAGAACCTATCATTTCGGGCTCATATCCTCAAAGGACGCAGATGTTAAACAGGTTAAATTCTGGTATCCTGAAGAAATGCAGCAAAAAGCAAACGATTATCTCTCCCAGCAGCAGCAGTCGGAGGATAGTTCTATCCTCTCTTCGTCAGGGAAAAAGTCCGGCAGCAGCAATATTATAGACGATGTGCCGAATGTAAACATACATAATTTAAACTTCGATTATGCAATGTCAGGCGATGATCCGACCTGGAAACCAATCCGTATCTTTGATGACGGAGTGCATTCGTATATCCAATTCCCTCCAGCCATTTCGAATCAGGACCTTCCTGTGCTGTATGTTTATAAAAACAAAGATAAGCAACTGGTCAATTACAGAGTCAAAGGCAACTATTTCGTAGTTGACGGAACCTTTCCGCAATTAATCTTAATCCTTGGCCGCCCCGGTTACTTCTTCAATCTCTTCGATGACAGGCAGCAGGCAGTCTATATACAAAACAACAAGTTAGCTAACTAGGAATAGGCATATCATGAGCGATTCAACTGTGCAGAATGGTAAACAGGGAAAGCGGTTAAGCTCTCGAATATACATGCTGATTATTGGCGTATTTGCCGTAGTTATCTTGTTAGTTGTCTATGGGCTTATGGTTCAGGAAAGGAGGAGCAGCTTTAAAAAAGAAGAACAAGTATTAAAGATCAGTAAAACCGATGATTTATACAATGCATTGAAGGGTATTCCTGACAGCGTCCCGTCTGCTGCAAGTAAACAGTTGCCCGGCGTTGTACAAGGACAAGATACTCCTTTTGTTAATAACGACGGGAAACCAAATATTACACTCTCGGAGTCAGAAGATAAAGGCAGTGAATATATGAGGCAGTTAGAGGCAAAACTTGCCCAGGCGAAGCTACAGGCGCTACAGGAGGCCATGGGAAGTTCTCTGACACTGCAAAGTTCAAGTAATAATATCCCAAAAACTTCGACGCCCCAAGTTGCGGGCAATGGAGGAGGGATCATAGAAAGTAAAACATCAAGCACTGAATATCAGTCAACTAATATGCAGTCTGATAAGGAGGAATTTTTAAATACGGCCGGAACTAAATCAAACGGCATATATTTAGCCGAAACAACAACAGCAAAAAAGTATAAATATGAAGTTAAGGCAGGAACAATTATCCCGGGCGTGCTGCAAAGCGGCATAAACTCGGATCTACCCGGTCAGATCATTGCCAGAGTCCAAAGAAATGTCTTTGACACAACCACTGGTAAGGATGTGTTGATTCCTCAGGGCGCAACTTTAATTGGAGTTTATAGTTCGCAAGTATCATATGGGCAGAGCCGTTGTCTGATGGTCTGGAACAGGATTATTTATCCTGACGGCCAGAACCTTTGCTTAGAAGGTATGCCTGGAGCGGATCTTGAAGGATATGCAGGGATTGAAGACGAAGTAAACAATCATTATTGGAGAATTTTCGGCAATGCCATCCTCATGTCAGTCTTCGCCGCAACTGCTCAGGTAGCAACAACAGGGTTTAGCAATAACACCAATAATAACGGCAATACCAATTCAAATCAGGCAGAACAGATCATGGCAGGAGCCTTGGGCATGCAGATGGGGCAGGCCGGAATGGCAATGATCCAGAAGAATATGAATATCCAGCCCACTTTAGAGATTCGTCCTGGCAATGAATTCAATGTGCTCGTTACACGAGATATAGCTTTCAAAAAACCATATACATATCAGCTATAAAACATCATGTATAAAGGCTTCGGAATAGATATTACCATTTACGACAAACAAGATAAGTTTGAAGCTTATCTTGTTACTTTTTTTCTGGTAGCAACATCAGGACTGCTTGGATTGATCATTGGGCAATCTCAGCTATCAACCATGGTAATGAACGGCTATAGGGTAGGGGGTATCGTTCTTCTGACTATTATCTATATTTTTGCCTATGCTTACTATTACATAACTCATAAAGAGACGCTGAAACTTTTTTTGTCAGCGGTATCCTTTGGAGTTTTAACTGGGGCATTTCTTTTTTTTATGATTGTATTAGTATCGGACATGGATGTGCTTTTCCTGGCAATCCGGATGCTTGCCATAAGGGAAAAATTCTCCGTGTTGTCTAGTTATATTTCCGGATACTATATTCAGTATATGCCGCCATTAGTTTTCCTATTTATTGCGAATATCTTTCGCTTGAGATTAAGGGGAAAATTCAATGAATCCGAAAAGACTTCAGGTATATATGGATCAGCATTGTTCGCTGATAATAAATATCTGCGTGAAAACAATCTAATAAACGAGACAAAGGCCCTTTTTGGAAGAGATATAAACACAGACAGCTTGCTGTCATTTCCATTGTGCAACAGGACGGTGATTTCAAAACCGGGCGGCGGAAAGACTACGGGGATTACCATCCCCGCTTTGCTGACTGAGGATAGACCGATATTAGTCCATGATCCCAAGGGCGAACTGTGGGCTACAACTGCAAGATACCGCATAAAAAACTTTGGCAGAAAAATAATAACAATAGATCCTTTTAAAGTGACCTGCCAAAGCGCCTACAGACCGGAAAACGATTCTTATAGCGATAAGTTGCCAAGGCATTTCATTAATCCGTTGTTGTATCTTCCTGAAAGTGACGCTTACAGAGACCGTTTTTTAAGCACACTTATTACGAGCGTGGTAAAATCAGACTTTTCAAGATCAAAATCTGAAGCCTCAGACCATTTTATAGAGCACACACAAATATTGCTGGGAGCATTATTAGAGTTTGTAATTGATATAAAAAACAAAGAGTCTGAGCTCAGAATAAAAGTAGAAAACCATAAAAAGATATACGAAATCCAGCAAACACTTAGAAAAACAAATCCCGAGGCAGCACAGAAGGCAATAATACCGCTGTCTGCAAGCGTAATGAATTTGATGGACGATGTCAAAACTGCTTCTTTGCAAGATATTTTAGATCTCTTAAATCAAACCATACACGATTTAACTACAGACATGAACCTTATGTTAAGCATAGGATCTGTAAGGCAAAAGCAGGCGGCAGCAACTTTTCTGTCAACCGGAGAAAGTGAAAGGGGCAGTATCCTAAGTACAACTAGGCGGCAGTTAATGTGGCTTGCCGACAAAAACCTGAGAGAAACATTTACCCAGAATACTTGTGATTTAAAAGATTTTATCAGGGG
>JBAXXY010000060.1:0-14879 GCA_037127655.1 Lentisphaerota bacterium | reverse complement strand
TCAGCCGCATATCAGACCCATAGTAAGAGGCAAAAGTAAAGCCAAGACTGAATTCAGAGCAAAAATATCCGTTAGTGTCATAGACCGCTTCAGTTTTGACAGTTACAACGAATCACTTGATTTGAAAGACCAAGTTGAATCTTATCATAAGCGCTTTGGGTTTTATCCTGAGGCGGTTCAATGTGATCTGATTTACAGGAATAGAGAAAATATAAATCATTGCAAAAATCTTGGTATTAGATTATCAGGTCCGCCGCTCGGAAGACCTAAGGCAAAAACTGCAGAAAATACAATTGAACTCAAAAAAACAAAGAAAACAGTCAAGAAAGATGCGATTGAAAGAATAGAAGTTGAACGGAAATTCGGACTTGCCAAAAGACGCTACAGCATGGGACTTGTCATGGAAAAACTGCCGCTTACAGCACTTGCTGCAGTATCTCTAACTGCCCTGGTCATGAATCTTGATAAAATCCTTAGGTGGATTTTTTTGTCTCTGTTTTCTTTGCTCACATTTAACAGGATGTTGAAGACCTTCATCCTGGAAAGCATGGAAAGACTGTACTTTTGTAAAAATGCTTATAACAGACTTACACCAGTTGTGGCTTTTACTGGATGAAAATGGCAAATTTTAATATTTTGAGAATTATTCAGCAACCATTAAATAGTTTAATAGAAAAGGATATCTACCGGAAGTCCGGCTATTTTGTACTGATGAGGAATCTCTTCCTGTGGGATGATTCTGACAACTATCTTATTTTTATCGCTTTGAACTAAACCTGATTTAGATGGGTCGCTCTCTGCCAAAACAGGCGCAGATGAGACGGTACCTTTAATTTTTATTCCATCAGGAAAGAGAATTCGTACCTGCATCCCTGTCTTTAACTTTTCAGAAATGAATTTAGACTCAATATAAGCAATTACAAAGATATTTCTTTTGAGCACAATTTTAGCAATGTCCTGTCCATCTTTGACATATTCATTTTCTTCGACAAGGAGCTTAGCCATATTGCCTTCTTCAGGGGCTTTAATACTAAGCAATGCAAGAGATGTATTTATTTGCTTGATCTTACCTTCTGTTTCGCGAATGCTTTTATCGAAGAATTCTTCCCTCTGCAGATCTTTACTAAGATTAAGTTTCGCAATATTTCCTTCGATAGTTTTGTATTGCTGGAGAGCATTATTAAGGTCGGATCTGGCTTTTGAGATATCCATAATAGTAGTTAGGCCTTTTTCTCTCAACTTGGCAAGTACCGCCAGATATTCTTTACAGTCAACGATATATTTTGTGGCAGTTTCTTTGGCTTCGAGGAGGTGTCCAAGTTCGGTATTGTCATTGAGTAGCTTCATTTTCTGCTCAGTAAGGGTTTTAATTTCATCATTCAGAGACTGCAATTGAGCAAGAAGTTGTGGATTTGTGAGGTCAATAAGGTCTTGACCCTTGACGAATGATTCGCCTGGGAGAAGAAGTATTTTCTGTATATACGCGCTCCCCGGAGAACGGATTGTGACTTCGCCAAAAGATATGTGTCCTGTAGCGCTCATAAGGAATGTGTCTGTGAAAATTTTAGTTCCAAGATATACAAATGGCGTAAGAATCAAAATCAAAAGCAGATACCAGTAGATTTTTGACAGATGCCTTTTACCAGGGGCATAATTTACTGCTTGGTGTAATTTCTGATCTTTATGTTTGAAGTTAAAATCCATATTGCTGTATTTCTCCTGGTTTAACAGTTAAGTCTTTCTAATTACCCACCATGGAGCCATATTGGTGTCTTTGTGAGTCGAGAGCGTAAACTCGCATATTGTGGCAAAGGCTGTCCATATTCTCATTATATACTGATAAAAAGGCATTAGCGGTATGTAGATGATAAATTTAAAGTCTTTTCCTTTTCGTTCGGATACAAATGCTAAATATAAAGCAAACAAAACTGTAGTTGAAAATAGATAATAAATATAAGTCAGTATAAACATCGTCGTGGCAAAAGAAGGAGAAAACCTGAAGTAGAGCCAGATTGTGTAGATTATAGTCAGGAAAGGAACGCAGAGGCAGAAGAAGAAATCATACCAGATGATTGCGAACAAATTCTTCCAGCCGATATTCATAGGGCGCAAAGCTTTTCTATATCTTTTAAAATACAAAAATGATAGGTCGCCATCCCAGCGGAGGCGTTGCTTCAATAACACTTTCCATGTTTCCGGCACATCTGTGTGCATAGTAGCTTCATAAGAGTGGATGATTTTGAGGTTTGGATACTGCTTCAGATAGACTTTTATCCTTGTAGTCATATCTAGGTCTTCTGCAGTGCCATTCTTCCAGCCGCCGATAGCTTTGACGAAGCTTTTTCTGAAGATACCGTGAGCGCCTGAAATATTATTTAGCATTCCGATTTCAGCAAGCCCGGTTTTCGAGAGTTGCAAACCAATCATATATTCTATTGCCTGGAATTTGGCGACCAAACTTTTATTGGCGTTTCTTACTCTGATATTTCCTGATGAACCTACCACATTGGGGTCAGCAAAACCTCTCACAGCAGATGCTATTAAATCGTTGTCAACCGAACAGTCTCCGTCAATGATTATAATGATTTCGCCTTTTGCCAGAGATAGGCCAAGGTTGTTTGATGAAACTCTCCCGCCTCTTAGTTTTTTAGGTATTACCTGAATATATCTTGAGGTGTTTTTATGCTCAGAATGATATTTAGTAGCATAATCGTGCGCCGCATCGTATGTGGATTTATTGATGTCAGAGCCGTCCACCATTACAAGAATTTCAATATTGCCGCGATATAACTGCTCAACCAAGGTGTTAATGGTAGCCACTATAGCTTGACCTTCGTTGTAACAGGTGATGATGCAGCTCACAGTAGGAAAATAATGAGGAGGCACTTTGTCTAGAAAGACTTCATTCCAGAATTTCTTTATGTATGAGACAATAATTATCATGTAAAGAGGTATTTCCAGGAAAATAACGATAGGAAATACGAGTACATAGAGCTTCCAGTAGTCTTCATAATTCCAGTACATTGTCAGGAAATACTGAATTTCGTTGAAAAAACGGCTCATAGTTTATTTGCCAGCTTTGCAAGGAGCTGTTGGGCTGTCTCTTCCTCGACATTTTCTTTAGTTGAGGTGAATAATTCTATTTTGACTTCAAATTTCCCTCTGTTAAGCTTGATGGATTTTATAAAATCATCAATCCTTGACTTTAGTACATCAAGTCCTGCAGAATCTGTTTTTGGAAATAGAAAGATGAAGGAATTATTGTCTATTTTAGAACAGAAGTCAGTTGTTCTGAAAGTTCTTCTCAAAAATTTGGAAAATTCCAGGAGCAGGTCGTAAGATGAGGTTTTTTCAGAGAGGGTGAGCTTCAAAGCAATGATGCTGAACATTTCTTCTTTGTACCGCCTCTGCATTTGTATAGACCAGTTCAGAGTGAAGTTAAAGTAATTCAAATCTATATAGTTAAGTTCATTTACAATGAGGTCTGCAGAGCTGACTGTGCCGAATTTTATCTGATTTCTTCCGAATTCGGTTAGTTTGTACTCATAGATAAATTTCTTGCTCAAGTCTTCAGTCGTGAAGTTTTTGTGGCAGGTGAGACATGATACTTCGAGTTTGCTGTCAATATGATAGTTCCCGCAATCCATACAAACTCCGTTTTCCAGTGGTCTGTCGTAATCCTCACCGATGAGTTTGAGCTTTGCTTTGCAGGACGGGCAGACAAATCTTTCATTTTTCAGGAAATTGCTTTCAGGAGCCACATGTCCGCAAGTAAAGCAGTGAATGAATTTTTCATTTCTGATATTGATGCTTCCACAGCTCGGGCAGTGATCGCTGAATTTCATCAGAGCAGAAAAGCAGAAAGGACAACAGAATAGACGGTCAACAAGCTTTACCTTGGAGAAGATATTTTGGTTTGCCATATCTTCCAGCCAGTAAAAATAGTCTTCCTGCCCATCATAAAAATATTCTACAAGAGGAAAATAGTAGAACATTTCTTTATGCTTGTCTAGTTTGGGTACGATGTTATAATCTGGTCTGGTGTAGAAGTATGAGAGGATTTTATTTTCCCAACTAGTGTAATTATGATGCCCAATTTCATTATAGAGGGTTTTGACATTCTTTGTTCGTTCTACGACTTCAATTATCGTGATTTTGGTATCAAAATAAAGGAAAGCTCCATTGTTTTCAAAGAATAGCGGAGTTATAAAGTGCTTATCCGATTTTCTAAGTTTTATTATAAAGTTTTCGATACTTTCTTCTCCGAACTCAAGCGACACTACAATAGAATTAAACTCATTATCAGTTGGTATGAAATTGTCAAGAGAATCAAATGTTCTGACAGTTTCGAAATGTTCGGCGAGAGTTTGAGTAACAGTGCTTTCTTTGCGTTTTGAAATATAAGAAATAGTCATAAATAACGCCACCTTTTTAGGCTAATTTTAAGATAACTATATCATAAATTAATATTTATGGCAAAAGTCTGGCCTAGAAACTTATTTTTTTGTTTTCAGCAGTTTTACTTGCTTAAGAGTTGAGCTATAACTTTCTATTATAACATCCATAAATAAATAAGCGTCAATTTTATGAAATCAATTTTAGATAAAGCAAGAAATGTTTTCGACCTTGAAATAGCCGAGCTTAATTCTATCCGCAATAGTCTTGATGAGAACTTCGAAAAAGCTGTATATAAGTGCAAAGAATCTCTTGATAGCGGCGGCAAAATAGTCGTAAGCGGTATCGGCAAAAGCGGGCATATCGGATACAAGATATGCTCAACTTTGGCAAGTACTGGTTCTCATGCTACTTTTCTCCATCCCGTCGAAGCTATGCATGGAGATCTTGGCATTCTTCAGAAAAATGACATTTTACTTGCCATCAGCTATAGCGGGGAAACAGATGAACTGCTTATGATTCTGCCATCTGCCAAGAGACTGGAAATTCCTATAGTGGCGCTTACAGGAAATAGCAGCTCCAGACTGGCCAAGTGGGCAGACATCGTGATTGCAACTCCTGTAGAGAAAGAGGCTTGTCCTTTCAATTTGGCTCCGACATGCTCGACCACAGTCCAATTGGTTGTAGGCGATGCTTTGGCGATGGCCCTTCTGGATATTAGGGGTTTTACGAAGGAAGATTTTGGCAGGCTTCATCCGGGAGGCGCTATAGGGAGGGCTGTTACGCTTAGAGTTTCTGACATTATGAGGACATCTGAATCTCAGAGACTTGTTACAGTTGGGCCGAAGGCAACTGTCAAGGATACAATCATTGAGATGACCAAAGCTAAGAGCGGTTCAGCTATTGTAATCGATGATAGTCATAAACTTCTTGGAATATTTACCGACGGCGACCTGAGAAGGCACTTTGATGACAGGAATATACTTGATAAGCCAATAAGTGATTATATGACTGCCAAACCTGCCACTTTGCATGCCGACCAGTTGGCAGTCGATGCTCTCAAGCTTATCGAGAAACGCAAAATTGACGACATAGTTGTAATTGATAGAAATGAAGTTGTGCTTGGATTGGTGGATAGCCAGGACTTGCCCAGCTTTAAACTTTTATAAAAATTATTGAGCATAAAAAAAGGGAGAAGATTATGCATTGGATGACAACAAATTTTTCAGCTGAACTCATCGGAACAATGATTCTGGTTCTCTTGGGAGACGGTGTGGTGGCAAATGTACTTTTAAGCAAGAGCAAAGGGCAGAACTCAGGATGGATAGTGATTACTGCAGGCTGGGCTTTTGCAGTAACAATGGGCGTATATGTGACAGGCTGGGTCAGCGGCGCTCATTTGAACCCGGCTGTAACAATTTCGATGGTTGTTGTAGGCAACTTGCCCTTGAGTTCTGCTTTCTCGTATATTGCAGGACAATTTGTCGGAGGATTTATTGGCGCATTTTTGGTTTTTCTAACTTATAAAGGGCATTGGGCAGTAACAGAAAATGCTGATTTCAAACTCTCAGTATTTTGTACTATGCCGGCTATCAGAAAAGCAAAGCATAATATCCTTACTGAAATAATAGGTACTGCAATGCTTCTTTTGGGTATTTTGGGTATATCTGATACTCATAACGGTCTTTCAGCGGGTGTCGGACCGATTGCTGTAGGTATTTTGATATTTGCTTTAGGTTTATCACTTGGAGGACCGACAGGATATGCTATCAATCCAGTGAGAGATTTAGCTCCAAGAATTATGCACGCTATTCTTCCGATTCCCGGCAAGAGAGATTCAGATTGGAGTTATGCCTGGATTCCGGTAGTGGGTCCAATTATAGGCGGTATAATCGGCGCGCTAGTTTACAAAGTTTTTGTACATTCACTTTGGACATAATTTCCTGCACTGCTATTGAGTTTGGTTGATATGGAGGTTTTTGATTCCTAAAGGGAGAAAGACAGCTTGAAGAGAAAGGTAGATGCAGTAAACGAAAGATTAGTAATCAGACTTGCTGAATTAATGTCCAATTATGGCGCTACTGTAAATGAGATAGAAGACACTATCTGGCATTTGAGCAATGCGCTGAGCCTTCAAGGGCATTTTGTCCTTTTCAATAGAATTTTGTTTACCTCATTTGGAGGAGTTATTGAGCAAAAGGTTACTTTGACCAGATTTGGTTCTACTCAGGTAAATATTGACCGACTTGAAAAGGTAAAGAAAGTTTACAAGTCGGTTTCAGCAGGTTCGATTTCTGCTAGACATGGACTTAGCGAACTTGAGAGCATTACTTGCGCAAAAAGACTTTATAATTCATTTTTGGAAATCGTTTCCTGGCCGCTGATTTCAGGCGGTTTTGCTTATATTTATCTTGGCAGCTGGAAGGAGGCTTTATGCGCTGCATTGATAAGCATTATTTTGATGTTGATCAATCGCAGGTTTCCAGGTAATGAATTTGGCACAGGTTTGCGTCTCTCTATTCCATTATCAGCGTTTGTCGCAGGAATATGCACCGTTGCCTTTTCTCAAGTTATTCATCCCATATCCATAACTATTACTGTAATAAGCTGTCTGATGAGGTTTATGCCGGGATTTTCTCTGACCCAGGCTATGACTGAAATAGCTTCTCGCCGTCTTGTATCAGGAATGGCTCATTTCTGCGAAGCTATTGCGACATTGATGATGCTTGCTACTGGAGTTTTTATTGGCATAACATTGGGAAGCGTATTTATGACAGTTTCGCATGGCTACACGCCATTTCCACCAGCTATGTGGCAGATAAGTATAGCGGTTATCAGCGTATCAATAGGGTTTGTAATTTGTTATCAGATACTTACTTGCCATATCGTGGCTGTAATAGTCTCGTGTATTCTGGCGACATTACTATGGTTCTATGCAAGAGAATCTTATGGAATCGTGTATGGGACAGGCGCCGCTGCTTTACTTGGCGCGCTCATAGCTAATTTGTACGCGAGAATCCGACAATGCTCCGATCTGATAATCAAAGTGCCTGTGGCTATAATCCTTGTACCGGGAGTTTATGGCTACCGTTCGCTTCTTGAGATAATGAATAGTCAGACTGTGAGCGGATTAGGGCATTTTTCAACAACTTTCGGGATTGCTGTCTCCATAATTACCGGATATTTGCTTATTGATATTATTATTCCTGTTGACTCTCACTCTGAAGATGCCCGAAAAGAGCAAATTCCTTCCTGCGCAAAACGGAACTTTATTTGCAGAAAGAACTTTTCAGATTCTGCGGCAGACAGGTTCAAACCAAAAAGATTCAGAATGTGAAGCAATGAAAAAAGAAAATCATCAAAAAAGGATATAGCCATAATGTTCAATGACAAAAGAAGCAAAAAAGTAGTGTTGGTTGCGCATTGCATTTTAAATCAGAATGCCAAATTAGATAATGTAGCCAATTATCCTGGCACAATTAAAGAAGCTTCTGAAGTTTTACTGAATGCAGATATAGGGATAATTCAGATGCCATGTCCAGAGCTTCTTTATTTGGGGCTTGACAGAGATGTTGCCTACGGAAAAACACACTCTATAGAATCTGAGAGAACTCGGATAGCTGAACGCATGCTTGAAGAGCAAGCTCAATCTTTATGCAGAAAAATAATAGAGGATATCATTTTCCAGATTACTGAGTATCAGAAGTTTTGTTTTGATATAGTAGGCCTCGTAGGATTTAATGGATCACCTACTTGCGGCGTAGAAAAGACATGGTCTGAAGGCAGAGAGCATAAAGGTTCGGGAATATTTATAAAAATGTTAAAAGAAGAACTCGCTAAAAGAAATATCGACTTACAAATGTTAGGTATAAGCTCAAGTGATCCAGAAGAAGCAGTTTCTAAGATAAATATTTTATTGAAAATTTAATTTTAATTTCATTAGGGCAGGGCATAAAAAAACTGCCGGACTATTTAGATAAGTCCGGCAGTCATAGATTCTGAAGCTAATTAGCTTTATTAAGCTTTTTTCTCAGGGCGCATCCGCAGCAGCTACTTTCGGGGCGGCAGCAGGTTTTTTGATTTCTACATCGAATCTTTCATTTTCCATTTTTGCCATTGGAGGAGCGTATTGCTGCTCTGTAGTAAGAGCCTTAACAGGCTTGACCGGGCAGGCGTGAACACACTCAATGCACATAATGCATTTGTATCTATTTATCTGCCAATAACCTTTAACTCTGTCAACTTCAAGAGCTCCAGTAGGACATCTTTTCGCGCAAAGCGTGCACAAAATACACTTGGCAGCATCTAACTTGATGTGCCCTCTTGTATGTGTATGAAACTTTGCAGGTTGAAAAGGGTACATCTGGCAAAAAGTTTTCTTGCGAAGACTTGATACCACTGTTTTGCACATTTTTAGAATATCTGACATATTTTTACCTCTCTGTACAGCTAATACATGGATCGATTGCCAAGACAATTGCAGGTACATCCGCCAAATCACAACCTGCCAACATCTGAACTAGAGGACCCACATTTGCAAAAGTAGGCGTTCTTACTCTGAATCTATCAAGGAACTTAGTGCCATTACCTTTCACATAGTAGATAACTTCTCCGCGGGGCTGTTCTACTCTTGAGAAATATTCGCCTGTCGGGAAGCCCGTGACTTTGACTTCGACTTCTCCGCCTTCAGGCATCTTGGAGATTGCCTGGCGAACCTGATCAAGAGATTGGTAAACTTCGCGAACTCTTACAAGTGCTCTTGCATAGCAGTCACCTGCTGTCTCCACGATAGGTTCCATGCTGATCTTGTCATAGCCGCCATATTTGATCATTCTTACATCGAAGTTGATACCGCTTGCTCTTGCGCACGGACCGACTGCTCCGAGTAATTCAGCTTGTTCTTTTGTCAGAACGCCGACCCCTGACCATCTATGAGCAATAGTGAAATCATTGACGAATACATCTGCAATTTGTTTGTATTCTTCTTCAATTTTGTCAAGCTGTTTCAAAATGCGTCCAAGAGTTTCTTTGCTGATGTTTTTCTTTACTCCGCCGACTTTTATTGCGTCGAAAATTACTCTGCCGCCGGTGGTTTCTTCGAAGATATCAAGAACGAGTTCTCTTACTCTCCATGAGTGCATGAACAAACTTTCAAATCCTATTGCGTCAGCCGCGAGACCAAGCCATAGAAGATGACTATGAATTCTTGACATTTCACTCCAGAAAACTCTGAGGAGTTCAGCTCTTTCTGGAACCTGGAGATTCATTATTTTTTCTACGCCGTTGACAAATCCTATTCCATGAACCAAACTGCATATCCCGCAGATTCTCTCAGCTACAAGCACCATATCCTGAAAAGGTTTTTTCTCACAGAGAAGTTCAAGTCCTCTGTGGATAAATCCGATATTAGGAATGGCTTCAACTACTTTTTCGTCTTCAAGAACCAAGTCAAGATGGATAGGTTCAGGAAGAACTGGGTGATGAGGCCCAAAAGGTATTACAGTACGCTTAGGCATTTTTTACCTCCTGGCAAGGTGGCTTGTTAAATGGAGCTGTCTCTTTTATTCTGTAGAATTTGCCGCCGAAATCAAGTTTATTGCCGACTACATTGATTCCGAAGAGATCATGAAGTTCATTTTCATAGGTGAAAGCGGCAAAATAAACTTCTGTAATGCTCGGCAGGGTGTCTCCCTGGAGATCGAGCTCAAGCCTAAAGTTTGTAAATTTATAATTTTTATCAAATGAGTAATCAACTACGAGCTTGCTTCCCTTTGTGCAGCAGATTTGAACAAGTCTCTGCCCGTCTTTTAATAGTGAAGAGACTTTTGGGAGCAACTCTTCCTTTTTGATATTTATGATTTCCTGTGTTTCAAACATAAATCTGAACCTCTTTTCTGTTATTTACGCTTAATCCCTAAATAGAGTCTTTAAGCCTTCTTTCTGAGTTTTGTCAGTTTTTCTTCCAATACCCCTAAACCCTTTACTACAGCGTCGATAATAACTTCCGGTCTTGCTGCGCATCCAGGCGCATAAACATCAACCGGTATAACTTTATCAATTCCGCCGAGAGTATTGTAGCACTCTGCAAAGAAGTGGCCTGTGCAGGCGCAAGCGCCTACTGCTACAACTACTTTAGGTTCACCCATCTGGTTATAGATATTTTTAATAACATCAACATTTTGAGTATTGACTGAACCTGTGATAAGAAAAACATCGGCATGTTTCGGATTACCGGTATTTATTATTCCAAAGCGCTCCACATCGTACTTCGGCATGAGAGCGGCAAGGACTTCTATATCACAGCCATTGCAACTCGATCCGTCATAGTGAAGGACCCAAGGTGATTTTTTCAAGAAACCCATTTTTGCGACTCCTTAATTTATAGTGATAAGAAATAAAGTACGAAAAGATTGCCTACGCCTAATATAAGCGTGACGACCCATGCTGACTTGAGCATCAATTCCCATTTTACACGGGCGTTGATGTTGTCAATAAGAATTTCCACAAAGTACACAGCAAGGGCTACTAATACGCCTACTATTGGCATATTTGCAAAGAACAAATAAACTAGACCGAGCATGAATATTGTTTCATACCAGTGAGCCATTTCAAAGTAAGCAAGCGAAGGACCGGCAAACTCTGTGGTCAAACCTTTAACTAATTCCTGATGCGCATGATGCGAAGTAGAAAGGTCGAAAGGAGACTTTCTGAGTTTAATTGTCAGAACATAAGTCAGAGCAAGGAAAACGCCCGGCACATATAGAAAAGGAGTGCGGGTTGTCTTCAACATTTCTGAAATATCAAATGTCCCTGTTACATTGAAGAGAGCCACAGCTGAAAGAAGCAACATTGGTTCTGCTGCAAGCATCTGGAGGAGTTCTCTTTCTGCGCCGATCAAGGTGTAAGGAGAGTTTGTGCTGTAAGCTGCCAGAACTATGAATACATTAGCAACTATTAGTGCAAATATCGCCAGCAGTAAGTTTCCACCGCCGAAGAATATGCATCCGCTGAGGATTGTGAAAACCAGGAAGCATATTACATAATCGCCATGGAATCTATTGACGACAAGATTCTGCTTGCTGAAGAGTTTTAGTACATCGTAGAAAGGCTGGAGAACCGGCGGACCTACGCGGCTTTGCATACGAGCAGTGATTATTCTATCTGCACCTGCGATAATTCCTCCAGCAACTGGAGCCAAGACGATGTATAGAATTATAGATAGTATTTCCATTATAAGTTCTCCATGAAAAACATTAATATCCACAAGCATGTAGAGAAGATAATTGTAGCCTTCAACAGCTTGGCTTCGCTAAAGTATTTTTCAAGGTAGTAATTCTTGAAAGCCCATTCGCGAGGAGCGCCGAGAGAGCCTAGGAATGTATTCTTATCGTCAAGATTTACTCCCGACAAGTAAGGTTCTGTGTAAACAAGATTCTTCCAGCGAATCATAAAGCTTACAGGAGGAAGAATCATCATTACAATCATTATCCCTATAGTAACTTCTACATTTTCAGTGAATATCGGGCAAGGTCCATACATAGGTTCGATCCAATAGTGACCGATCATAGGATAGAATATTACTGCTAGAATAGTTAGGATAGCAAGACCGGCTAAACCTATCCACTCAATCCCGATCTCCTTATTGAACTTTGGCGGAACCTTACTGCTTACAGCTATAAGATGTCCCATCCATTTAGTCCAGAAGAAGAGCATCATTGAACCCCCGAATATTACGATCGGCGGAAATAAGGGGCTTCTATGGGCCAGAGCTTCAAGCACTGCCATTTTGCTTATCAGCATACCGAATGGGGCAAGGAACATACCGCTTATGCCAATAACCATAACGACTGCAAGCATCGGCATTTTAGAAACCAGTCCGTACATATCTTCGATGTCTAGGCTGTGTGTTTCATTGTCAACTGAGCCCACGGATATGAACATAAGAGCTTTTGCTACAGCGTGGAATATGATAAGAAGTAGAGCCGCGCTAAGTGTGAAGTCTGTGCCTATTCCTGCGCAGAGGATGATTAAACCAAGGTTTGCTATAGTTGAGTAAGCAAGAACCTTCTTTGAATTTCTCTGTGAAATAGCAATTGCGGCACCTGCCAGGAAGCTTACGCCCCCTATTATCGCTACTAGAGCTCCGGCGGCTGTGTCCTGAAGTATCGGTGAGCATCTGATTACAAGATAAACTCCTGCCTTAACCATTGTGCTTGAATGCAGAAGGGCAGAGGACGGAGTAGGAGCCACCATTGCGCCGAGAAGCCAGTTCCCGAAAGGATACTGAGCGGCTTTGTTCATTCCGGCAAAGCAAAATAGAAGTATTGGCACCATTACAAGAGCTTTCTTCATTGTCAGAAGTTCCTGCAGATCCAATGTTTTGCATGAATTTGCGCAATATAATATGCCAAATGCAAAAGCAAGTCCGCCGAGGAGAAGCATCCAGACAGCTCTGAAAGCATTGTTTTTTGCTTCTTCTGTACCGCTATAGCTGATCATTATGAATGAACAGAGTGTGGTTATTTCCCAGAAGAAATAAATCCATGTGATGCTGTTGGAAAATATTATTCCGTACATCGCAAAGAAGAAAAGGAATACTGCGGCTAGGAATTGATGAGTACGATCAGGAATATCAGCATGGTGGTGATGATATTTCTTCATGTATCCTACTGTATAAATAGCAATAAGACAGCCTACTACGCCGATTACTACAGCCATTACTACAGTTAGATTGTCTATGAAGATGTAACGGCTCATTTCAGGCATTCTTCCAGCCAGATCGTAATAGATAACAAGCCCGTACTGAATGACTACTATCAAAGGTATCCAGTACTTCTTATATGGCAGATTCCTGCAGATATACAGGAAGACCAATGCTACTATTATATCACCGAATACTACCAGATTATTGGCAGTATGAGCGCTGATGTAGTAGAAGTCTCCGCCGTGTCCAATCTGCTTGATAGCCAATCCGACAGATCCGATAATGATCAGAATTGACGATATTAGCACTATCCACTTTTGAGCTTCGTAGTTCTTTTTTGTGAATAGGAGTAATACCGCAGGGATTAGTGGGAACAAAATTAGAAATGTCACCCAATCCATAGTTTTTTACCTCTATTGTTTTTGTTGGTTTATATTGGTTTATATTAATTTTACAAATGACGCTAAAGTTCAATAAACAAATCTAAAGAACAGACAAGGCATGACAAATCGCAAACTTGAAAACCTGACTGTATAGAGCAAATTTTATTTCAATGAAGAAATTTTTCAATAAAGTCAATATTATTTTCTGCTTCTTTATTGTGAACTTTGGATATAGTTTATTATTATTAAGGATATTTCCATAAAAATGAACCAAACAAGGCAGTCATAATGAAAAAAATGATAAAAGTATTTTTTTACCTTTTCCTCTTCTCCGCTGTAACATGTTTTGCTAATCAGATAACTGTTGTTAAGCAGGCAGGTTTTGCCAATCCCAAACTTCTATACGCTCCTATGTCCGGCAATCAGGAGTTCTCCAACTATGTTTTGAGCGATTTGAAAAACTGCGGATGGTTTGAAGTGGTATCTTCAGGAACTGCTAGGTACAACATTTCTGGAAGTGTTTCAGGTTCAAAGGCAACAATAAATGTCTCAGGCGAGAAAAATTTTAGCGTCACAGTAAATATTGATTCTTCCAAACCAAAGTGGTCTTCATACAAGCTTGTTGATGCGGTTCTAAATAAAATTTTCAATATTCCAGGCGTTTGCGCATCCAAAATCGTATTTGTAGCTCAGAATGGCAAGAGCAAAGATCTCTGTACTTCAGACTTTGACGGCAGTAATGTGAAACAGATTACATCAAACAACAATCTCACGCTTGAACCGTCATGGAGCATGAATAACTCATTGATAGTTTATACTCTTATACACAATAACTACGCCGATGTAGTGGGTCTTAACCTCAATACGAACAAGAATACGATATTGGCAAATTTCCCAGGGCTTAATAACGGCGGTACTATTTCTCCAAATGGCAAACAGATGGCTGTGATATTGAGTAAAGATAAAAATGTAGATTTGTATGTAAAAGATGTCTATGGAAGCGGAGTTAAGAGGATCACTAAAGGAAAGGGTACTGTAGCTGGATGTCCTACATGGTCACCAGACGGCAAAAAATTGTGTTTTGTTTCTAATATGAAAATGGAAAGACCCAGTCTGTACATAGCTGACTTGGGTTCAAATAAGGTTTATCCTATTCCTACAATAGGCGGAGAGGCTGTCAATCCATCCTGGTCACCAGACGGCAGCAAGATTGTTTATTCAGCTAAAATGGGCGGAAACTATACGCTTGGGCTTTATGATGTAGCAGGCGGCATTTCGACCTTGGTAGATGTAAATTCATCAGGCGACTGGTTTAGTCCATCCTGGGCTCCAGACAGCAGACAGGTGGTTTGCTCAAGGAGGGTAAACTATTTCTCTCAGTTATATGTAGTTGATAC
>JBAXXY010000059.1:0-14903 GCA_037127655.1 Lentisphaerota bacterium | reverse complement strand
TTTATAGAAATACACTGAGCATTTCCAATATCGTTTCCATATAGCAATAGCTGTGCCAATGAGGAAGTATTTAAGTATTTATGGTTGTATCTATATGGAAAGCAATATTTAATAAACTTGTAAAAAATAATATTATGGAAGACTTCATTAGCACTTTTATACTATTAATGTCGTATTAAACAAAAAAACTGACATTAATGTAGTAGGTTTTTGAAAGCAAAAATAAAAAGGTGATTGCTTAGAGAGGCGACAATAACGAAAATTTGAAGGTGTCTAGTTTAGGAAAATAAGTAAACTGTAACAAGTTCTACCTTAGTTTGTTCCAGCTAGATTGACTATATTTAATTTGCGCTAAAATTTCGGCTCGATCTAAGAAATCATGACTTGGCATAAAAGGTATGAATGCTATTCCAAGCCATGTTTTGAAAGAGTCGATTATGCTATCTATCAAGGTTTTTCTGATGCTTTTCATATCTGGCAAAACTATGCTTCCCTGGTGGAGAATTCCATGCTTTGTTCGTCTCTGCGCTGCACCGGCGACTTTTGAAGTTGTATTGTCAGTCTTTATGGCAACATCGAATTTAACAGGAGCACTGAAGCACTGCATAGAGTGCCGTTCTTTTGAAATTTTTGTAGTCTGAATCAACTCCCCTGCCAGGCCTATTGAGGCTAATGCAGAGATTATGATTTTATGGAAAATATGGTAGCTTTCTTCTCTAGGTAAGAGCTCTATTTTATGTCCTGAAGGAATAGTTATGGTATAAGTAAGGTCAATATCATGAAAAACGACTCCCCCGCCTGTAGGTCGTCTGACTAAATCGTAACCCTCCTTGGCAGTTTGAGAATAGCTCTGTATATAGCCTATTGATATAGCTTTTCTATCCCATTCGTAGAAGCGCAGAAATGGCGTATTGGTCTTTTGGGATTCGAAGAGAAGTTCTTCGTCTATTGCCATATTGAGATCTGGCGAATGTTCATTATCAATCCAAAGAAGGTAGGTTTCTTTGTTAAACGGCATCATTTTGATTGTGGAATAACTTCAATTAAAAGGTCTCTTTTATAAAGTTCTTTGATCAGCTCAACATCGTATTTATGATTTGACTTGTAAGAAATCACATCGCCTATAAATCTCCCCTCATCAACCAATGCGAAAGCCGCCAGTAGATCAAGAGTGGCTCTATGCCATACTGCTTCAAGAGGTTTGCCTTTGTGTTTTAATCTGGGCCTATTGAAGTATTTTTTATTGCCTACAACAAGTATGTTTTTTTTGTTATAGCCAAGATGCCTTACCGATGGGATGAACTTGCCAATTGTCTTACAGAGAATAGCATGCTTGAGCGAGCAGTTTGTCCTTGCGCTTGAGCCCATTTTAAAGTTATCTTCATCCACTACGAAGCATATTCTTTGTTTGCCCATGGCATTCGGGAAGTTAATCGCACAGTCAACTTTTAGAGAGTAACAATCGGGGTCTTGAGGAGCAATTGTTAAAAAAGCACCGTTTGCCCATACAGCGGAAACTGTCTCTTTAACGGTAAAGTAACGACAAGGTTCTTTAGTTCTAACTCTTTCGACTTTATCCAAGGCTTCAATTATGGGTGCAGAGCCCAAGTCAAAAAGCGGTGGATCATCGGAATCGACAGTAATAAGCATATTGTCTATATCTGAACCCATTCTAATTGCAATGATGTGCTCTGTCAGGCGCATATAGTTTTTCTTGTCGCCATTTCTTTTCAGCACAATGTTATTAACTCCGCCTTCATAAACATAAAAGGCATTTTTGTGCGAAATTTTTACCGGATCACCATCGATATCTGATCTTTTCAGCCACCAGCCTTGTTTGTCTGTAGGCTCAAATTTTATTCGTCTAATCTCTCTTCGATCAAAAGTGCCATGTGATGAGAGTTCCACGGCTTCTGAAATAGTTTTAAGGTTTGTGTGGGAAGGTTCCAGCAATTCTTCATGCTGGAGGTTTAAATCTGCAGTAATAGAGGAAAATTCTTCAAATGATTTTTTGAGTTGCTTTATGTCTCCAATTATAACTTTCCCCAAAAGCTTTTCTTTCATAAAATATATGTGATTAGGTTTTATAAATTTTCTTTTTAGCCAAGAACCAGCCGACTTTGCTTTCAAGTTGCTTAAGTGCTAATCGACAATTTGAATACTTCTCGTAGGAAGAAGCTATTCTATCAATAAATGTCGAATTGTAAACATCAAATCCAACTTCTCTATTCAATTCTATTATGGAAGCTATGGTTCGTGACAGGTCTAAAACTCTTTTATATATTGGTAGTTCTTTGTATATAACAGCGCCGTCCAAATCCCATATTCCAATCTTTTCCTGACCTAGTGTATCCTTATATGCATAAAAATTCCATAGCTTTGCATCGCTATGAAAAATTCCGGCATTGTGAACCGAGGCTAACTGTTTAATGACTTTTGCGTAAAAAGTTTCGCTTTTGTCTGAATTTCCGAATGTTTCTTTGAAGTAACTTATAGAAAAAATATCGCTTACAGCTTCAGTTATAAGATAACTCGTCCTGATAAAACCAAATTTTCTTTTGGAACAAACAAGATAGGACTTAGGGTTTGCTATTGAGTGCTCATCTAATAAGAGAGAAGCAAACCATGAGTGTTCAGCGCGTATTTGCTTAAATAGATAACCTATTTTATAAAAAATATTCCTTGGAGAGTATCTCTTGATGAAGTACTTCGAGCCGGATAGTTCGAATACCCCGGCTTTAACATAGACATCGTTCTTTGTTATTGTGGACGAGTCGAGGAGAGAATCCAAATCTTGAATTATGTCTTTAAAATTTGGAATTCCATCGACTTTCCTTGCAAAAGTATCGCCGAAAAGAAAACTTTTCCGTATCTGGAATTCTTCCATAAACTCCTAAGATTAAAGTTACTTATTGCTCTTCGGGCGCATATGAGGGAAAAGTATTACATCTCTGATAGAGTCAGCGCCTGTCAGGAGCATTGCAAGCCTGTCAATCCCGACACCCATGCCGCCTGCCGGTGGCATTCCGTATTCAAGAGCATTGAGGAAGTCTTCATCAATTTTACCTTCACAGAGTTCATGATCTCCAGATGCTACACTCCCATTAAGTTGTGATTCGAATCTCTTTCTTTGCTCTACCGGGTCATTAAGTTCCGAATAAGCAGGAGCGATTTCCTGCCCATTTATTTCCAGTTCAAAGACATCGACAAAGTTTGGATTGTCATCGCACTTCTTTGCAAGAGGAACAAGTGCAGCTGGAAGTCTTGTCACAAATGTCGGATTGATAAGAGTAGGTTCGATAAGCTTTTCATAAACTTCATTTGTCACTTCAAAATCAGCGGCTTTCGGGTCAAATTTGAGTCCGAGTTTTTCGGCTCTTGATTTTCTTTCAGCAGGAGTTATATCAAACCAATCGTCACCGCCTTTGGATTTAACAAGGTCAGTATATGGCGCGATAGTCCATGGCGGAGTCAAGTCTATGATTGTGCCGTCGCTCTTTTGAATTTTGAGCGTGCCGATAACATTCTGTGCCACAGTCGTTATCAAGCCCTGAATGAGTTCCATCATTGTCCTGCAGTCGCCATAGGCCTGATAAATTTCAAGCATGGTAAATTCAGGATTATGTCTTCTTGAGAGTCCCTCATTTCTGAAGTTTCTATTCAACTCGAAAACTTTCTCAAATCCACCGACAAGCAGTCTTTTGAGAAAGAGTTCAGGCGCTATTCTCAGGTACATAGGACAGCTGAGAGCTTCATGATAGGTTTTGAAAGGTTTGGCAGCAGCTCCACCAGCAAGTACCTGGAGCATTGGAGTTTCAACTTCAAGAAAACCGATATTTTCAAGGTATTTTCTTACTTCTCTTACGATCAAAATTCTCTTTGTGAGAGTGTCTTTAGCTTCGTCATTAACTATCAAATCAACATATCTTTGTCTATATCTAGCTTCAATATCTGTAAGGCCATGCCATTTTTCAGGAAGTGTCTTCATGGCTTTGCTGAGCATTCTGAACTCATGCACCTTGAGTGTGAGTTCGCCTGTTTTTGTGATAAAAAGATAGCCTTCAGCTCCGATAATGTCTCCGATGTCTATTCTGCTGAAATGATCAAAATTTTCGCCTAAAGTGTTTTTATTTGCGTAAAGTTGCATCCTGCCTGTGCTGTCCTTGAGGTCTGCAAAGATGGATTTGCCCATTATACGGAAAGCCATAACTCGGCCGGCTATTTTCTTCTTCTGGGGTTCTGTCGAATCTGGTATGTATTGAGTTCTTACTAACGCAACTCTTTCAGCGTCGTCATATCTTGAACCGTAGGGATCTATTCCTGCTTCTCTCCAGTCATTGGCTTTTTTGAGGCATTTTTGAAAAATATCACTTTGAGATTCAATTGAGTCTATATTTTGGTTGATTTCCGTTTCCATAAAGCTTATTCCCTCGTTTTTATATCAAAATTGAAAGGCTCAAAATATCTTCTTTTTATAAAAAATCCACTTTGAAGAAAATTGAGCTTGCAGAATATTAGCTCTCTTCGAGCTATGCTTAAACTAAAAATAATGTGGTAACAGATGGCGGAAACAGTATTTAAAAATGAAAAAACAAAAAAGGTAGAATCAGCATACCTGGTTGGAATAGAAACCTCTACTATTGATGTTTTACAGTCAAAAGAGCATCTTCTTGAGCTTTGTGAACTCGTTGATACGATGGGTTTAAAAATCAAAGGGACTGAGGTAGTCAAACTCAGAGAAAGCAATGCGAAGTTCTACATAGGCTCTGGCAAAGTCGAGGAAATAGGAATAGCTGCAAAAAACAATCACGCTGACTGTATTGTCGTTGACTTTGATTTGAGCCCATCCCAACAGAGAAACTGGGAAGAGACCTGCCAATTGTGCGTAATTGATAGGCAGGAAGTGATTCTTGATATATTTGCATCAAGAGCGACAACTAAGGAAGCCGTAATCCAGGTAGCGCTTGCCAGAATGGAATATTCTCTTCCAAGGTTAACTAGAGCCTGGACTCATCTTTCAAGGCAGAGCGGAGCTGGAGGAATAGGAGGCAGAGGTGAAGGCGAAACACAGCTTGAAGTGGACAAGCGCATAGTCCAAAATAGAATAGCTCATCTTAAGGAAGAGCTCAAAGAAGTTTCAAAACACAGGGATACCCAGCGGGCAAAAAGGGAGAAAAGTTCAGTTCCTATTGCCGCCATTGCAGGATATACAAATGTCGGAAAATCGTCACTTCTTAATGCTTTGTCGGGGGCAAGCGTTTTTGTGGAAGATAAACTTTTTGCGACACTTGACCCTACTACAAGACTTGTAGGTCTTCCCGGGAACCAATCTGTTCTTTTGACTGACACAGTGGGGTTTATAAGAAAGCTTCCTCATAATCTGGTTGAGGCCTTCAAGTCAACTTTGGAAGAGGTTGTCGTTTCGGCCTTTATTATCCATGTTTTAGATGTTTCGAGCAACAGCGTGGACGAACAGTATAAAACGACTATGGCGTTGCTGAAAGACCTCAAATCTACTGAAAAACCATTGATAACTGTGTTTAACAAAATTGATAAACTTAATGATCCTGATGCGAGAGCCAGGCTCCGCTCAATGCATCCTGATTGCGTATTTATTTCTGTAAAAACAGGCGAAGGCATTGACTTACTTCTCAAGAAGATAGAAGAATTAGTTTCCAGAAATTCTCAATACATGCAAATTGCCGTTCCTCCTGACAAATACGACTTGCTCGCTAAGATTTACAAATACTGCAAAGTTGTAGGAACTGTTTATGAAGGAGATGTTATGATTCTTTCGGTAAGAGTTCCTGCTATCCACAAACAGTTTTTTGAAAAATATATTGTTTAACTCCAAAGAGGAAATCTTTGGAGTCCGATATATAATTGCGTGTTATATTTTTTTCAAACATTCATTAGGCAGGGAATAAAATGAATTTAGTAGAAGAGCGGCAATTAAAAATCACTTTTGACAATAAAGAAGAAGTAACATGCTATCCCGGGACGCTTGTTAAAAACATAATAAAAAAACACAGGGCCTACAACCCTGACCACAACTACATTGCTGCCTTGGTCAACAACAGAGTTGTATCCGTCACATATCCATTAGATACAGATTCTGACCTCACGATGCTAACTATAGCTGATTCGCACGGGTGGAGAGTTTATAGAAATTCTGTAGCTTTTCTGCTCTCAAAAGCCGCGTATGAATGTTACCCGGATAACAACCTTGAGATTAACCATTCCCTAGGCGAAGGTTTTTACTGTTCCTTCGATGGAATTGATAAGAAAGAACTTCCTGAAGTGCTTGAGAAAATAGAGATAAGCATGAAAAAGGACATCGAATCAAAATTCCCGATAGTTCGCCATAAAGTTCAGTTTACTGATGCACTTTATCACTTTGCGGCCAAATTCAGAGAGGACAAGTGCAATCTCCTAAGGTTTCAGAATAACCCCAAAATTGCCATCTATCACTGCGATAACTTCAGCGACCTTGCTCACGGCGCGCTTGCCGATAATACTAAAGATTTACAGTATTTTAAGCTCATTCAGTATGATTCCGGGTTTGTATTGCAATTTCCTGACAAGAGCCTTCCTATAAAGTTTTCAGAATTCAAAAAGCAGAAAGCTCTATTCAATATCTTCAAAACATATAAGAAATGGGGAAATACCATCGGCGTCAGAACGGTTGGCGACCTTAATGAACTCATCATTAGAGGCGAATTCAGAAAAATAGTTGAGGTCGAGGAATCGTTTCAGGAGAAGAAATTAGCCGAAATAGCTGATGATATCCACAAAAGAAAAGATGACTTGAAATGGGTTTTGATTGCAGGTCCTTCATCGTCTGGTAAAACAACTTTCGCCCACCGCTTATCAACTCAGATGAAAGTGGACGGAATTAATCCTGTTATTATTTCTGTGGATAATTACTTCGTTGAAAGGGAAAAAACTCCAAGGGATGAGAATGGCGAATACAATTTTGAGGATATCGAAACAATTGACCTTCCCTTGCTTTATGAACATCTTGAAAAATTGGATAGAGGCGAAGAGATAGAGATGCCTACCTTCGACTTCAAAGATGGAAAGAAAAAATGGCTGGGGAACAAGATAAAGCTTGGACGCAACGATATGGCTGTCATTGAAGGAATCCACTCCCTGAATCCTGTGATGACAAAAGTTCTTTCTCAGGAGAGAAAATACAAAATCTACATAAATGCACTCACTCAACTCAATCTCGACCATAATACTCGAATTTCCACGACGGACTGCAGGCTCATAAGAAGAGTGATAAGAGACCACAGGACAAGAGGAAATAGAGCTTTAGCTACGATGATGATGTGGCCAAGCGTGAGAAATGGAGAGAAACGCTGGATATTCCCGTTTCAGAGTTTAGCCGATTCTGCTTTCAGCTCGGCCATGAACTATGAATTGTTTGTACTAAAACCTCTTGTAGAGCCGCTATTTGCTGAGATAAAGCAGTGGCATGAACCTTATGCTGATGCGCGAAGAATCCAGGAGTTTTTATCAAACTTTGTATCAGCTTCGTCTAGCGATGTGCCTCGCAGATCTCTTCTGAGAGAATTTATCGGCGGTGGAATTTTAGGATAAAACATAAATTGAATATGGAGTAGGCAATTATGAACGAAATTCTTAGTACTATAAAAAACAGGACTCTTACGAACAGTCAGAAAATTTCCACTCTTGCCTCACTTGCTGAGTCAATGGTAAACCCAATAGAACTCTCGGAAACTGAGAAGAAATATATTTCGGAAAAGATGATTTGTACGATGTATGAGGGCAACGCGCCATACAGACCTAGATATGTGATAGTTGACTTCGAAAAATTTATGGCTAAGGGTTCAGACTTTCTTGGACTCCAGCCTCCGCAAAACCTTTGGGAGGCAATAAATTCGCTTCTGATACTCTATAAACATATTCCCTCTATTACTGCATTGCCGGTTTATCTTGGCAATATTGACTATTTGCTGGAAAGGTTTATCGGCGATGAAAAAGAAGCAGAACTTGCCATTAGGCTTTTTCTTATTCATATAGATAAAACTATTCCTAACTCTTTCTGCCACGCAAATTTGGGGCCAGATAAAACCAGAGCAGGCAGAATCATTTTAAAATTAACAAAAGAGCTTGACCTTGCTGTGCCTAATATCACGCTGAAAGTTGGCAAAGATATGCCAGAAGATTTTATGGTTGAAGCGATGGATTGCGCAATGCACACGGCTAAACCTAGTTTTGCCAATGATGAAATGTTCCGAAACGATTTCAAAGGCGATTATGCCATAGCAAGCTGTTACAATGGTCTGAAAATCGGCGGCGGTAGTCATACGCTAGTAAGGATGGTTCTATCCAATATTGCCAGGAAAGCCTCGTCCTCAGATGATTTCATCACTAGCATTCTTCCTGATGTCGTGAAATCGACTGCATCAGTCATGGACAAGAGAATTAAATTCCTAGTGGAAGAGAGCGGTTTTTTTGAATCAAATTTTCTTGTTAAGGAAGGGTTGATAAATCTTGATAATTTCACAGCAATGTTCGGAATGGTAGGGCTGGCTGAGTGCGTAAATGATCTAATGGGCAAAGATGGTAAAAAAGGTCGTTTTGGTCATGAGAAAGAGGCTGATGAACTCGGTCTTAGAATAATTGCTCAGATTGCTAAACTTATTAAAGAACACAAAGCAATGTACTGCAAGGCAACAAATAACTGTTATGTTATGCATGCCCAGGTAGGTATAAGCGATGACAAAGGTGTTTCACCGGGATGCAGAATCCCTATTGGTGAAGAACCTCCTCTATTTGAACACATCATGCAGTCAGGGCCATTCCATAAGTTTTTCCCTAGCGGCATCGGTGATATTTTCGTTTTTGATCAGACTTACAAGAAAACACCTAAGGCGCTTCTGGACATCATGAAAGGGAGTTTTGCCAATGGGCTCAGATACATTTCATTTTTCTGCCAGGACTGCGATGTAGTCAGGATTTCAGGCTACCTTGTTAAGAAAAGCGAGATAGCAAAACTTCAGAATTCTCAAGCTGTCCTTAATGACGCTACAGTTCTTGGAAAGGACGCTGAGGATAATCTGAAAGTTACCGAAAGAAAAATAAGGTCTTCACGCTAAAAAACTCTATGAATAATGAAATTTTCGAGATAAATAGAATAATTCCTTTTTCCAATGTAGATGGTCCGGGTAATCGCTTTGCAGTATTTCTTCAAGAATGCAATATAAACTGTCTATACTGCCATAATCCTGAGACTATCAATAGGTGCAACTCCTGCGGAATTTGCATCACGACATGTCCGGCAGGCGCATTGTCATGGAAAGAAAAAGTTGTCATTTACGATAAAACTAAGTGCATAGAATGTGATACTTGTATCAAAAATTGCCCAAGGTCATCAAGTCCGAAAGCTCAGAAAGTAGTCGTAAATGAACTTCTACAGAAGATAAGAAAAAGAGCCGATTTCCTGAGCGGTGTTTCGTTCAGCGGCGGAGAGTGCTCGCTTCAATATCTGGCAATTACCGAACTCTTTATCAAGATGAAGGAAAAGACACCTAAATTATCAAGGCTTATAGATACCAATGGATACATTGATTTTGAATCTCTGACTGACTTTGTAAATAATACTGACTTGTTTGTGCTGGATATCAAAGTTTTCAATGAGACAGAACATATAAGGCTTACAGGAAAATCTAACAAAACGATTCTGAAGAATCTCCAATTTTTATTGGGGACTGGAAAACTCTACGAGGTAAGAACTGTGATATGCCCAGAGCTCTTTAATTGTGAAGAAACCGTCTCGGAAATTGCAAAAGTTCTTCATGGTTCAAAGGTCAATTACAAGTTAACACCTTATCGTCCTCAGGGAGTCCGTGAAAAGTTTTTAGACATAATTCAACCAGATAAATACGTCATGGCAAAATTGGAAAATATTGTCAAAAAGATCCTATGAAAGATAAACTAATCGGAGCATGGCGTTTCTCACCAGTGGTCTTCAATTGTTAATGAATTTTCTGTACCACAGCTCCATAACCATTAGAGAAAATAGCAGATAACTATAGTCTTGTTTTTCATCCAGATGAGCCTTAAAGATTTTCTCTACTTCTGAACTTTTGAAATATCCGTGTTTTGATATTTCGGAGCCGAGAAGCAATTCTCTGCTTTTCTCCTTCCACTCATTCCTTATCCATCGCCCGACAGGGACGCCGAAACCCATCTTCTTCCTTGCGTAAATTTCTTTTGGAAGATCATCTCTGAATGTCTCGATTAGAAGCCTTTTTCTTGTGGTAAGTGTGTTTTTGAAACTTATTGGCAGTTTTGCAAGAAAGTCAATTACATCGTAGTCTAAAAGCGGGCTTCTTACTTCGAGCGAAGATGACATGGAAGCTATGTCCACTTTGGTCAAAATATCATTCGGAAGATAAGAGTAGATGTCCAGTTCCATCAGTCTTTCGATGGAGTCGCAGGAAGTTAAAGATTCAGACAGTTCCTTGAGATAGTTGATGGATGGGTTGATAATTGGAATAGATCGAAGTTTATCTCCATAGATCGTGTATTTCAGGCTTTCATCGGTCTTATTGAGCATATCAAAGTATCTGCTAACTCCATCTTCCTTTATTAAACTTAAGACTCTCCTTACCTTTCCCGAAAATTTTCTTTCATCACCTGATTTGGATAAGATTTTTGTTATTGAATCTGCAAAGGTTTTTCTAAGTTTTTGAGGGATTATATTGAGTGCTTGAGCATATCTGAAAACACTGTATCTGTAGTATCCTCCGAAGAATTCATCTCCTCCATCACCGCTGAGAGCAACTGTAATATTTTCTCTGGCAAACCCAGCAAGCTGGGCAGTGGGTATCATTGAAGCGTCTGCAAAGGGTTCACCGAAGTTTTTTATGATTTTTTCAAGGACAGAAAAATCAGAGGGAGTGACTTTGCGGACATGATGGTTGGTTTTGAAATGATCCGCGACAGTCTGGGCATAATGCCGTTCATCATATTGAGGATCATCAAAGCCTATGGTAAAAGTACTCAAATCGCCTTTTAGACATTCTGACATCAATGCTGTTACCACGGCTGAGTCCAACCCGCCAGAAACAAAGCATCCAAGCGGAACTTCCGACATTAATCTCTTTTGGGCAGCGTTTCTCAGGAGTCGTTTGAGTTCGATTTTAGCATCGTTAAATGAAATATCGCTTTTGGTTGAGAAATCACTTTTCCAGTACCGGCCTATATTGATCTGTTCGGATGCAATATCCAATTCTAGATAGTGCCCCGGTTGGAGTTTAAAAGCATTTTTGTAGATGGTCAAAGGAGCCGGAATGTGAGTGAAACTTAGGAAGTCATGAATAGTCTGTGGATTGAGTTCTTTATTAAAACTCGGAAAAGATGCCAATGCCTGGAGTTCGCTTGCAAAGATAAAATTGTCGTCGCATTTGGAGTAAACCAATGGTTTCTTCCCCAGTCTGTCTCTGGCTAATAGAAGTCTGTTTTTAGTTTTGTCATAGATGGAAAATGCGAACATGCCATCAAGTTTCCTGATGCAGTCCTTTCCAAAAGACTCGTATAAATGGACGATTACTTCAGTGTCGGAATTAGTTCTGAAAATATGGCCTAATTTTATGAGTTCGACTTTGAGGGTAAGATAGTTATAAATCTCGCCATTGAATGTAATCCAGATAGTTTCATCTTCATTTGAGAGAGGTTGCTGCCCGGACGCAATGTCAATAATTGAAAGCCGTCTGTGAGCCAGTCCTACATTGTCAATTATCTTGATGCCGCATCCATCCGGGCCACGGCTCGACATGGTGTTATTAGCTCTTTCAAGGATGGACGAATCAATGGCATTGTCCGAGAAATGAACTATACCGCAGATTCCGCACATAGGTTATAATTTAAATGGGCTTATTGGTGATTCGTAATTGATTCATCCTTGATTATAATTGTATGGATTATTCTTACAAAGTTTCTCAGAGATAAACAATTAAATAAAACGGATTCTCTTATGCCGACAGAGATAGAAAGAAAATTCTTGGTGAAAAATACCTCATGGATGGAAGGAGTTACTCCGACCTATTACTGCCAGGGTTACATTCCTACGCTAAATGGCGCTACAGTCAGAGTTAGAATAGGCGGCAATAAAGCCTATATCTGCATCAAAAGCATAGTGGTAAATATTTCCAGAAGCGAGTTTGAGTATCCTATTTCTATTGAAGATGCTAAAGATATTTTGTACAAACTCTGCGCTAAACCACTGATAGAAAAAAACAGGTACAAAATACAAAGAGGCGAACTGCTTTGGGAAATAGATGTTTTTGAAAAGGATAACAAAGGACTGATTGTAGCTGAAGTGGAACTTAAGAGCGAACAGGATAAAGTCGAATTGCCCGATTGGATACTCAAGGAAGTTACAGGCGTTGCCAGATACTACAATTCTATGCTGGTAAAATACCCGTATTCAAAATGGACTAAAGAGGAAAAAAGTTTATGAAACTTATAAGATTTGGCGAATTTAGAAAGGAAAGACCGGGAATACTCACTGATGACGGCGCTAGAAGAGACTGTTCATCTTTGTTTAAAGATTGGAATAGCTCATTTTTTGCTGAAGACGGCATTAAGAAGCTCTCTAAAATTGACATAGAAAAACTTCCAACAATTCCAGAGACGGAAAGATGGGGTTCATGTGTAGCCAGACCAGGTAAAGTTGTATGTGTTGGTCTGAACTACAGAGATCATGCCGCCGAAACCAATGCCAAAATCCCGATTGAACCTGTGCTTTTTCTTAAAGCGACAAATACTGTGGTAGGCCCTTATGACAATGTGGTTATTCCAAAGAACAGCATCAAAACAGACTATGAAGTAGAGCTGGCTTTGATCATAAGTAAAGAGTGTCGTTATCTTAATTCGGAATCAGAAGCCATTGATTATATAGCAGGCTATACAATTTCAAACGATGTGTCAGAACGCGAATTTCAGAAAGAGCGTGGCGGCGGCCAATGGACAAAAGGCAAATCATGTGACACCTTCAATCCGGTCGGTCCTTTCATGATAACCAAGGATGAAATAAATGATGTAAATAATCTTTGGATGAAACTTTCTGTCAATGGGATACTTCAGCAGAATGGTAACACGGGCAATATGATATTTAATCCATTCTTTCTTGTTTATCATATATCGCAGTTTATGACTCTTGAGCCAGGCGACATTGTTTCGACGGGTACTCCTTCAGGTGTAGGAATGGGGAAGAATCCTCCATTATTCCTTAAACGCGGTGACACAATGGAGCTGGAAATTCAATTACTAGGCAGACAGAAGCAAACTTGCGTTTAATACAGCTTGAGAAGCAGTTTATTAAGACCGCATCTCAAGCCAATGTACCTCTCAGATAGCAGAGCAAATTATTTATAGCAATTTACTTTTTTGTATTTAAATTGTCATTTGGCCAAGAATATGAGACATCGACTACAGCTTCTGCTATAAGTCCTCTTTCTCCAATTTTATATACCTGTACACTTGGTATTAAATTTACCTGATATGCTTTTGTTGCTTTGCTTTCATCAGAGAAACGAGCAACAGCAGCTACTTTAGCATCAAAGGTCCAGCCACTCTGAATAAATGAATTAAAATCAATCTCATTATCAAAAACTAATACATTACGCATTTCTGATACCCCTAAACCAGGGCCTATTCCAATGCAGATAAGCTTTGCTATAGTAGTTGCTCCTGTCGCATTGTTAACTGCAATTCCCCATCCATTTTCTGTAGGCAGGAAGAACAAATCAATTGCGTATGTATTACAAATTATGTACCCTTTTGAATCTTCAATTTTCTTTTGAGCTTCAGGCCGAGTTTTATAAAGTTCAATCAATGTAGATTTTACTATGCCATTTGCATAAGTTTTTTGTTGGTCTGGGGTTGATCCTGTAGGGCTTAAACACCCTGTTAAAGATAGCGCCACTGCAAATAGAGACCCAAAACTTAGTAACCTTTTCATTTTTAATTCCTTTTTTGATTATTGCTGATTCTGTATTTAGTATGGTACTTTAATTTTAACCAAGAACTTTTAGCAAACAAAGAAATCCCGACTCAAATAGGCAGGTAAAAATCCATTTCTAATGATTTGCTTCATCATGTTGATTGAATTGTGCAGCAAATTTTGAATGATTATTTACGAACCAATCTGTTAAGAAGAAGTTGCCGTTTTGACCTCGGTTCGGCCCCCAGGAATTTCTAGCTACAAATAAAATCTGATTATCGCTTGTTGATTTAGCATAAGAAATAATTTCTAGATAATGACCGCTATCCACATAACAGGTCCAGCCAGTGTTATTCTTTGTGGTAAATGGTGCAAGTGTATTTAATTTGGCAGGATCGCTTGGATAAGGTGCTCTATTTATTGTCCCTTTTGAATCATAAAAATAATAATCACCCTCATTTCCCCATGGAACCAATAAAGTAGGAGATGGAGTGCCCAACCTTATATTTGATACTGTATATACCTCGGCACTAGCAGAAAAAGAAAGCTTAATTGGGGCTTCCGCTTCTAGTATATCCCCCATGGAAGGAAGATTAGTTTTTACTGTGACAGTGTTCCCATTTTGTGTGAATGATGGATAGCCACTAATTCCCCAGACACTATAGACATTAACATTGTCTGAAATATCAAAGCTTATTGGCGTTTTAGATAGATTTACGGTTTTATCTAAATGGAAAGTAAGGGTTCCTGTCCATCCAGGTATTGCCTTGTCTATTGTTGCTTTCGCAACTACTGGTGCCCATCTATACATAAATTGTATTAAAATTATAACTTTATGACCAGCATCCAGAGAATTTATTATTTTTTGGGATCTAACAGTGTCAGAAGGATTGGAAGACCAGTCACTGTAATCATATAATGA
>JBAXXY010000058.1:0-15028 GCA_037127655.1 Lentisphaerota bacterium | reverse complement strand
TCATAAGCCAAAGACTCGGACAGAAGTTTTTCCGCCAAGCTTAAAGGTATTCCTTTCCTTAGAGTATAGTCCTCTAGTTGGTCTTTGTTAACCTTTCCAACTGAAAAATATTCAGCCTTTGGGTTCATCAGATAAAAACCGCAGACAGATGCCACAGGCGACATTGAGTAGTGGTCGGTGAGCTCTACTCCGATATTTTCAGTAACTTTAAGTGTGTTAAAGAGTGTGACTTTCTCTGAATGGTCAGGCGATGTCGGATAGCCGATTGCTGGTCTGATACCTCTGAAAAACCATGAGATATCTTTCAAAGTCGTCCAATATTCCTCGACCAGAAGTTCATTAAGATGTTCCGAAAAAGCCTCTGCAAGTCTGTCAGCAAGGGATTTAACCATTATTGCCTTGTAGTCGTCATGCTGTTTGAGGAACTGTTTTTCGAGCTGACTTACGCCTATTCCTGCTGTTGCGGCAAATATACCGATATAATCAGAAATACCGCTCTCTTTCGGGGCCACGAAGTCGCCAAGAGAAATAAAACTTTCTGCTCCTTCAGATGGTTTAATTTGCTGTCTAAGATTGTAGAAAGTTGATACTATCTCATCTGGTGCGTCGCCTTTGTAAAGCACGATGTCATCCCCGACAGAATTTGCCCGGAATATACCAAATACTGCATTAACTTTTAGAATCTTTGTCTTAATAATGTAGTCAAGCATCTCTTTGGCATCAGCGAATAATTTTTTAGCTTCTTCGCCTTTTTCCTTATCATCAAGAATTTGGGGATACTTGCCTTTGAGTTCCCATGCATTGAAGAAGAATGTCCAGTCTATGTATTTGAGGAGTTTTTCAATCGGATAATCTTTCAGAACTTTTATCCCTGTAAATGATGGTTTGCGAACTTTAAAGTTATTCCAGTCTATCTTAAATGATTTAGCTCTGGCGCCTTCTAAACTGACTAACTCTCTTTTGTGTGACGCCAACTCATAACTCTGGGCTATATTTCTATTAGTTTCTCTTAATTTCTCAGTATATTGACTAGCCGAACTCCCCATAAGAGAGCTAACCACATTCACAGCCAGCGAAGCGTCCTTTACATGAGTGACAACGCCGTTTTTGTATGATGGGAAAATCTTGACTGCCGTGTGAACTGATGATGTCGTAGCGCCGCCTATTAAGAGCGGTATTTTGAGCCCGGCATGCTCCATCTCTCTGGCGACATTAACCATCTCTTCAAGTGATGGAGTAATCAGTCCGCTCAAACCAATGATGTCAGCCTTTTCCTTGATGGCCGCCTTGATGATGTTTTCACATGGCACCATCACACCAAGGTCAATGATTTCATAGTTATTGCATTGGAGTACCACATTGACAATATTTTTGCCGATGTCATGAACATCGCCTTTGACAGTCGCCATCACTATCTTTCCGACACTCTTGACAGTAGTCATGCCAAGCTTCTGCTCCTCAATGAACGGTGTCAGATAGCCGACTGACTTTTTCATCACTCTGGCGCTCTTGATCACCTGTGGAAGAAACATCTTGCCAGCTCCAAAAAGTTCACCGACTTTGTTCATTCCATCCATCAATGGTATTTCGATAACGCTCATAGGATTCTTGTATTTAAGTCTTGCTTCCTCGATGTCAGTATCGATGAATTCAGTGATGCCTTTAACTATGGAATGAGCAATCCTCTCTTCGACCGAAGTTTCTCTCCATGACATATCCTGTTTGGATTCCTTAGAGTCACTTTTCAGAGAAATTGCTCTCTCCAGAAGTTTTTCTGCTCCATCAGAAGTCCGATTGAGAACTACATCCTCAATGAGTTTCAAAACATCCTTGGGAACATCATCGAAATTTATCAGCTGCCCGGCATTAACTATGCCCATCGTCATCCCTGCTTTAATAGCATAATAGAGGAATACTGAATGGATCATCTCTCTCAAGGCGTTATTTCCCCTAAAGGAGAATGACAAATTGCTCACTCCGCCGCTAATCCCGGAGAATGGAAACTTTTGCCTGAGCGCAGTTGTAGCATTGATGAAATCAAGAGCGTAATTGTTGTGTTCCTCCATGCCTGTAGAGATGGCAAGAATTGCCGGGTCGAATATTATGTCATTAGGCTGAAAACCAACTTCTTCAACCAGTATTTTGTATGCTCTTGAACAGATGCTCACTTTGCGTTCGTAAGTGTCCGCCTGCCCTTTCTCATCAAAAGCCATCACGATTACAGCCGCGCCATACTTCCTTATAATGCGAGCATGATGGATGAACTCTTCTTCGCCTTCCTTAAGGCTTATGGAGTTAACAATGCCCTTACCTTGAAGACATTTCAGCCCTGACTCTATCACACTCCATTTGGATGAATCTATCATCACAGGAACACGGCTTATCTCAGGTTCTGATGCTATCAGGTTCAAAAATATTTTCATCTCTTCTTCAGAGTTCAGCATCGCGTCGTCAACATTCACATCGATAATCTGCGCGCCGCTTTCTATTTGCTGTCTTGCTATGGATAAAGCATCTTCGTATTTCTTTGCTCTGATTAAATCTGCAAACTTCTTAGAGCCGGAAAAATTTGTCCTTTCTCCTACATTAACAAAGTTAGTCTGAGGCGTAATTTCAAAATACTCAAGGCCGCTCAGGAAGCAGCACTCTTTGGGCTTTGGAATAACCCTTGGAGTCATTCCGTCAACGACTTTTGCTATCTCTCTAATATGGATAGGATTGGTTCCGCAGCATCCGCCTACGATGTTTAAAATTCCTTCAGCGGCAAAGCCTTTAATTATCTGCCCCATTCTTTCTGGGGTCTGTCGATATAACCCAAATTCATCCGGCAAACCTGCATTCGGATGACAGCTTATGAATGTATTTGCGATATTTGATAATGCTTTTATATGAGGATGCATCTCTTCAGCGCCAAGAGCGCAATTAAAACCTACGCTCAAAAGCGGAGCATGAGAGACTGATGCCCAGAACGCTTCTACAGTCTGACCGGAAAGAGTCCTCCCGCTCTTGTCCGTAATCGTAGCTGAAATCATCATCGGAAGTTCGAACTTCTCTTCTTCAAAAAGTTCCAGTATGGCATAAATAGCGGCTTTGCAGTTAAGCGTGTCAAATACAGTTTCAATAAGCAAAATATCAGCTCCGCCTTCAGCTAATGCTCTTGCGCATTCTTTATAGGATTTAACGAAATCATCAAAGTACGCTCCCCTGAATCCGGGATTATTAACATCCGGGGAAATGGAGGCTGTCTTGCTTGTCGGGCCAAGGACTCCTGCTACAAAACGCGGTTTATCAGGATTTCTAGCGGTGTATTCGTCTGCGACTTTCCTGGCTATCTGGGCGGCGGCTTTCGCCATATCATAAGCTTTGCTTTTCAAACCATATTCAGCCATTGAAACAGCAGTAGAATTGAAAGAGTTTGTTTCAATAATATCGGCGCCGGCATCAAGGTATTTTCTATGGACTTCAGCGATAATTTCAGGTTTTGTTAAGCAAAGAAGGTCGTTATTGCCCTTCAAAAGTTTTTTTGCATCCTTAAAAAGTGATCCTCTGAAGTCGTCTTCGGTAAGTTTATAACCCTGAATCATCGTTCCCATGGCCCCGTCAAGGATTAAAATCTTTTCCTGAAGGAGCTTTTTTAATATGTCGCTTTTATTTGAAACCATAATAGTCATAGCACCGATTATATTTTAGAAATTTATGAAGTTGATATGAACTCGATTATAAGCTTTCTATTGCGTTCTTTCAATCCTAAGCAGTAAGCTTTTAAGACATAAGAGAATCAAAATTTAGTTGAAAATGTTCGCCTTTAAACTTATTCTAAGGCACTTTTATGTAATTTAAAAATTTTTAGGAGGCTCCAAATGGATGTATCAGAACTTAAGAAGGGATTAAAAGTAGAAATTGATGGTCAGCCCTGGAATATTACAGAATTCGAATTCTGCAAACCAGGCAAAGGTCAGGCAATGTACCGCTGCAAGATGAAAAACTTGCTGACAGGCTCCACAATGGATAGAACTTACCGTTCTTCAGATAAGGGCATCGAAAAAGCCGATCTTGAAGAAAGAGAAATGTATTATTCCTACAAAGAAGGTGAATTCTACATATTCAGCGATGTCGAAACTTATGAAGAAATGCGCATATCCAAGGATGTTCTGAAAAATCAGGCCTACTTTCTTCAGGAAGAAGCTCTTTGCAATGTCCTTCTCTTCAATGGCAAACCGGTCGAAGTTACACTTCCTTTCTTTATTGAAAAAGTAATTGTTGCTACTGAACCCGGCGCCAGAGGCGACACAGCTCAGAATGTTCTTAAACCTGCCAAGCTAGATAACGGCTATGAAATAGCAGTTCCTCTCTTTATTAACCAGGATGACATAGTCAAAATAGACACAAGAACAGGCGAATATGTTGAAAGAGTTAAAAAAGCCTAAGGACATAATCAGGTTAGAAACTCTTAGAGAAAATCTAATTCTCAGAAGCCGTCTGACGAGGGAAATCAGAAATTTTTTCTTCAGTAAAGGCTTCATTGAAACAGATACTCCACTGATAATTAAAGCTCCTGCTCCGGAGGATTATATCAATGCTCCTCAAACAGGAGCTCTTTTTTTGCGCTCGTCTCCAGAACTTCACATGAAACGGCTTTCAGCGGCAGGTTTTGAGAAAATTTTTCAGATCGGCCAATGCTTCAGATCTGGAGAAATCTCCAGGAATCATAATGTCGAATTCACCATGCTCGAGTGGTATGAAACAAATCAACATTACAACGGTTTGATGGCTTTTTTGAGAGAAATGCTATTGGATATATCCATTAAAATTAAAGGTTCAGCGATAGTTCCTTTCAGAGGCAATGATATTGATTTCAGTGCAGATTGGGCTGTTTATACCGTAGAAGAAGCCTTTAATCAATTCGCTTCTGCTGACCCGTACAAGGCAATAGAAGATAATGAGTTTGAACTCATTCTAGTGGAAAAGGTCGAACCTAATCTCCCAAAAAACCGCCCCGTTGTACTCAAAGACTACCCTGCTCAAATGGCGGCGCTTTCTAAATTAAATCCTAAAAATCCCAAAACTGCCGAAAGATGGGAACTTTATTTAGGCGGAATTGAGATTTCTAATGCTTATTCAGAACTTACCAACTATAATGAACAAAAATTTCGTTTTGCAAAAGCTCACGCTAATCGCAAAGAAAAGGGATTGCCGGAATATCCTGAAGACAGAGATTTCTTTGAAGCTCTCGAAAGCGGGATGAAAGAGTTTGCCGGCTGCGCGCTCGGAGTTGACAGGCTGGCGATGATTTTTGCCGATGCGCCAGATATTAGAAGCGTGAATAGTTTCACTGAGTTTGAATAAATTTTAAGATACAAATTCGATAAACTTGAGAAGGGGAGAATTATGTTTGACAGCATAAATGCAATGGTTAACTACGCCAAAACCGGCGGCCCGTTAAGAATGACTGTGGCGACTGCGGAAGACACTGATGTGCTCCTGGCAGTTAAAAAAGCAGTCCAGAATGGGATCATCGAGCCTATCCTCATCGGGGATGAATACAAGATCAAATCCATGATGGATAGCTATGCCTACAATTTCAATGCTGAAATCATTGACGCCAAAAGCGATGGCGAAGCATGCGAAAAGTCCATAAAGATGGTTTCCAGCGGTGAAGCCCAGATGGTGATGAAAGGACTAGTTCACACCTCGACTTTCCTGAAAGCCGTATTAAATAAAGAGTGGGGACTTAGACAAAGCGAACTCTTGAGTTTCATCTCAATGTTTATCTTCAGCGGATGCCTTAGAAAGCGCCCAATTCTCATGACTGACCCTGCAATTAATATCATGCCCACAATCATGGAGAAAAAAGCCATAATTGAGAATGCTGTATCCGTAGCTCATAAACTCGGGATTAAGACGCCCAATGTGGCTCTGGTTTGCGCCGTTGAAACTGTCTCTCCCAATATGCAGGCTACAATTGATGCGGCTGTCCTCTCCAAAATGAATGACAGAGGACAGATCAAAGGATGCATAGTTGACGGCCCGCTTGCCTTTGACAATATTATTTCCATGAATGCCGCAGAGCACAAGGGCATCAAGAGTCCGGTAGCAGGCAACACAGACATCATCGTCGTGCCCTACATTGAAGTGGGAAATGTCCTGTACAAGACATTTAACTTCTTCTCAGTGGACTTCTGCGCCGGAGTGATCGCCGGAGCCAGAGCCCCAATCGTGGTAACATCGCGTTCTGATTCACATGAAGTTAAATATAACTCAATAGTAATGGCAAGTTTGCTCTCAAAGGCAGACCCTAAAATTAGCTAAAGGGAAAACTTAAACAATGAAAAATCTTGTATTGGTCATCAATCCCGGATCTACTTCGACAAAAATATCAGTATTCAACCTCAAGGGTGAAATAGTTAAAAGCGAAGTCATAAGACATGATCCACAGGAAATTGCGAAGTTTTCCAGAGTCGCAGATCAGCAGAATTTGAGGTCAGATGCTTTGCAGAAATTTCTTGCTGATAACAATATCGCCGAAAAAGATTTTGCTTTTATTGTCGGCAGGGGCGGTTTTCTCAAACCCATCCAAAGCGGAACATGGATAGTAAATGATAAAATGATTGAAGACCTCAGAATCGCCGCAAGAGGGGAGCATGCAAGCAATCTCGGCGCCATAATAGCCTACGATATAGCCAAGAGAACGGGAGTCAAAGCTTATATAGTTGACCCGATAGTAGTTGATGAGCTTGAAGATGTGGCAAGGATTACAGGTTTTCCTGAAATTCAAAGGACTCCGGTTTTTCATGCCTTAAATCAGAAAGCAACTGCCAGAAAAGCTGCTCAAGCTCTCGGATTGGAATATGAAAATGCCAACTTTATTGTGGCTCATATGGGCGGCGGAACTACTGTTGGAGCGCACAAAAATGGTAAAGTTATTGATGTAAATAATGGTGTTTACGGCGAAGGCCCGATGTCGCCGGAAAGAAGCGGAACAGTCACTTCTGAAGACATTGTTAATATGTGCTACTCAGGAAAATACGATAAGGCTGTGATGCTCAAGAAAATTCACGGCAAAGGCGGGATATTTGCTCATCTCGGAACATCGGATATTAGAGAAGTTGTTAAAGCCGCCAAATCTGGCAATGTCCAATACAAACTCGTGCTCGATGCCATGCTCTATCAGGTCGCGAAAGAAATCGGCGCTATGTCAGCAGTCCTAAACGGAAAAGTTAACGCCATCGTTATCACCGGCGGCTTAGCCTTTGAGCCTTATATAACTAATTACATCAAAGCCAAAGTAGAATTCATTACCAAAGTGATGGTGTTCCCAGGCGAGGATGAAATGGAAGCGCTTTTCAGCGGTTCTATGCTCTCTGTAAACGGTAAAGCGCCTCTTCACGAATATAAATAATATTGATTCATAAATTTTAAACACTAAGAAAAGGAGTTAAGCAATGGATATAGTCCGACAAGAAATTCCAAAGCAATTCTTCGATTCCATTCCAAGAGGAATTAAACTCATTAAAAAAGGAAGCGATACCTTCCTGGTCGTCGAAAATTTATTTTGCCCAAATGGCCATAGCTTGATGAGCACATCGATTCAGATACATGGTGCCAACACAATTAAGTTTAAAATCAGCGATGGTTTTTCAGGCGGATTTCTCTTCCTGGATGCTTTCTGGGGAAGCCACTCAAAACTTTATAGTTTTATACCGAAGCACTCCGAATCGCTTGATTCCTTTGATATATGCTGCCCTGTTTGTTCAGTAAGCTTGCTCGTCAAAGACAGATGCAAAGAAGATGGATGCAAATGCGAAAAGGCTGTTCAGATGAACTTGCCCGGTAAAAACCGCATTGTAGCCTGCGCCAGACTTGGATGCCCAGGTCATAGGATTGAAATAAAAGATGCGCCTCATAAAATCTCAGAGGCCATCAGTGAGATCAATTCCTATGTCGAAAGTTTCGATGAAAACGATTACTTCAAGGGAGTGTAAGAATATGGCAAAGAGTTATATAAAACTTGATTCTACCGTCTGTAAAGGCTGTAGAGTTTGCGTCGAAGCATGTCCAAAGCACTGCATAGTAATTGGCTCAGACATCAATAAAATGGGTTACCAGTACGCCAAATTCGAAAACCCCGGATGCATAGGGTGCGGAATATGTTTCTATGTCTGCCCTGAACCAGGAACCATTACGGTAATCAAAGAAGAGGAGGATAAGAAGTAAATGAAGAAGCTAATGAAAGGAAATGACGCCGTAATACATGGCGCATTGCTTGGCGGATGTACTCACTTTTTTGGTTATCCTATTACTCCTGCAAGCGAAATTGCTCATTCAGCCGCCTACTATTTTACCAAAGCCGGGAGAACATTCCTTCAAGCTGAAAGCGAAATAGCAGCTATCAATATGATTCTTGGTTCAGCTTCAGCAGGAGCAAGAGTGATGACTTCCTCTTCGAGTCCCGGTGTGGCGCTTATGGGAGAATGTATATCGTACATAGCAGGCTCCAATGTCCCGGCTGTCATAATAGATGTACAGAGAGTCGGACCCGGACTTGGATATATCTGGCCTGAACAAAGTGACTATAATATGGTGCTAAAAGGCGGCGGCCACGGTGTCTATAGAAATATTGTCCTCGCACCGAATTCAGTTCAGGAAATGGCTGATTTCACTTACAAAGCTTTCGAACTTGCCGACAAATACCGCGTATGTGTATTTGTCTTGGCTGATGCATACATCGGACAGATGATGGAACCTGTCTCTTTTCCGACAAAAGTTCTGCACGGCAAAAGAAAAGACTGGGCTGTTTACGCGGATGAACCAAGCAGACACAACCTTATCACATCGCTCTTTATGGAAAGAGAAATTCTGTCTGCCAATATTGACGCTCTTCGCGAAAAATATGCCAAAATAGAAAGAGAAGCCACAGAGTTTGAAGAAACATCTGTCAAAGATGCCGAGCATATATTCGTGGCATTTGGAATCTGCTCAAGAATAGCTCTTACAGCAGTCAGAGAGTTAAGAAAACAGGGACTGAAAGTCGGTCTCTTCAGACCTAAAACTTTATTCCCGTTCCCGGAAAAGCGCCTCATGGAACTATCCTCAAAAGTTAAATCAATGATGGTAGTCGAACTCAATGACGGGATGATGGCCAATGATGTAGAACTTGCAGTAAAATCCAAAATTCCTGTGAAGAGATTCAATTGGTACGGCGGCTATGTCCCGACTGTAACGGAACTCGTCGAAAAAACAAAGAAAGAAATTTAAAGGGGGAAAGTACCATGATTAAGCATACTAAGCCGTCAGCATTCTACGATACCTTCGACAGAAAAGGTCCCGGCCAGAAAACAACACATTATTGCCCTGGCTGCGGACATGGTACAGTTCATAAACTAATTGCTGAAGCTATTGACGAACTTGGCATAAAAGATCAGGTAATATTCTGCGCGCCTGTCGGATGCACTACTCTTATGTACTTCTATTTTGACACCGGTAATATCCAGTGCCCGCACGGAAGAGCTCCTGCAGTGGCAACTGGTGTCACTAGAACTCTTGACAATTCTATCGTCATATCCTACCAGGGAGACGGAGACCTTGCAGGCATAGGACTTTCTGAGATCATGCATGCCGCCAATAGAGGCGAAAATATGGTCGTGTTCTTCGTCAATAATGCCATATACGGAATGACTGGCGGACAGATGGCTCCTACAACTCTTATCGGGCAGGAAAGCAAAACTACTCCATTCGGAAGAGATCCTCTTCGCGATGGGATGCCTATAAGAATGAGCGAAATCATCAACACTCTGGAAGCGCCTGTTTTTGTCGAAAGATGTTCTCTCGGGAATCCTACAAGCGTCCTTAAAACCAGAAAAGCCATCAAAAAAGCTATAACGAATCAGAAAAATAGAAAAGGTTTTTCTTTCGTAGAAATATTGTCTCCTTGTCCGATTAACTGGAAGATGGACGCAATTCAATCCAGAAAATGGCTGATTGAAAATCTGGAAAAATTCTATGAAGTTAAAAACTTCAGAGATAAGGATAATTCGCTCACAGGACAGGGCAGATTGCCATTGCTCGATGACGAACAACTCCTTAAACTCTTAGAGATTTCAAAAGAAAACAGTTCTGATGAAGTTCAAAGCACCTCAGATATCGGAGAGCATAAGGTCAAAATAGCAGGTTTCGGCGGTCAGGGAATAATGTCCGTCGGCGTTCTTCTGGCTAACTGCGCAAATAAGGCAGGATACAACTCTACATGGCTTCCATCTTACGGAGCTGAAATGAGAGGCGGAACAGCCTATGCAAGTATCGTTATGTCCCATGAAACCATTGGCTCTCCTGTAGTTGATATCCCTGATGTCCTTATCGCAATGAATGCTCCGTCTCTCGACGCTTTCGAAGAGAGCGTAATTAAGGGCGGAACTATCATTGTAAATTCCTCAATTATCTCAAGGAAAGTTACAAGGGATGATGTAAAGGTCTATTATGTACCAGCGACAGCTATGGCAAATGAACTTGGTCTTACAGCCACAGCCGCAGTAATAATCCTGGCTTTCTATGCAAAGGCTTTAGGAATATTCAGCGTGGATGTGCTCAAACAAGTACTTCCTTTGTCAATAAAGAATAAAAAATACATTGAGTTAAACTTAAGAGCAGTAGCAACAGGCGAAATGTTTTTCGACAGCTACAAGGAATAATTTCACCGAAATCACCGTTAAAAGGACGACATGAGTCGTCCTTTTTTATCTATAAAATCTTGACTCAATGCCAAGGCTTTGGATTCTTGAATTAAGCTTTTCAAGATATTCCAGACTAGCAGGTTCGACTGAAACTCCAAAATCTGCAAATGGTTTGCGGCTTGCAGTGTAGAGAAAAACGCCTCGTATAAAATCTTTGATTGCGCATAAGAACATTAGATACTCATTAGTCTCAATTTCAGTAGGCAAGGCATTGTTGAGTTTGAAAAAGCAAGTCTGAATATAAAGCGGACATATTTTTGAAACTGTTTCTATAGCCTTCATCACTTCGACACTGTTAACTCTGCATCTATTGATCATTTTGACGCTGGTTTCCACGATTGAGTCTATTTTGAACCATACCTCGCCGTTCATTGTCGCCAGGAACCGAACAGCGTCTTGTATTTTTTCATCTCCAAGACGGCTTCCATTAGTAATCAGAAGAGTTTTAACATTGGTTCCAATGCCATATTTCTGTCTCAGTTCGCCGATGATCTTAAAAACTTCGCCCAGATCATCAGACAGAGTTGGTTCGCCATTTCCTGCTATGGTGATGCTCTTGAACTCATTAACTCCAAAAGCGCCGTTGATCATTTGTTCCAAAATGAAATCAAGTTCTTGTCTGAGCTGGATCAAATCTACATCATGCTTTGATAGCCCGATAAGCTGTTCTTTCGGAGCATCGCAGTAAACGCAGTCCCAATTACACTGATTAACAAGGTTTATGCCGATGGAAAGTCCTTCAAGTCTCCTCGAAACGACCGGATATACATATTTATAATCCTTGTAATTAAAGTCGTGAAGAGCAGTTTCGAGTTTTTCAGGCATAAGTAAAATCAACTATCTTTTGAGTCTGATATTTTAACAAATGGGTTAAGGTATCGGATTCCAACTTTTTCGATTCTCAAGATGGTGTAAAACCCGATTAAGAGCGCAAAAAGGACTATCGTAAAAAATATTCGGTAGAGCGTTATTTCTGATAGATTAAGGTATTCCAGAGATTCGAGTATCACTGCCCCTGAAAAAGCGCCAACTATACCTGCAATAGTACATGAAATGACCGATATGACTATGTTAGACCCTACAAGTCTTTCCGGTGGAGTGGCAGTTAAGAAGTATTGAGCCAAAGATATATAAATTCCAATAAGTCCCACCCCTGAAAGAACAAACAATAAAACAGCATAGGAGATGACAAAAATCTTGGGCATAAATATCCACATTCCCACAACTAACATCAAAAAGAAATACGAATATATCATAATGCGTCTGAATGTATTCCTGCCGGAAATTTTTGAACATAATAAAGCCATAAGCATTGCTCCACCACCCTGAAGCAGAACAAAGAAAAGCGCTCTGTAATCTCTTACTTCATATACTTCTTTAAGTGCCATAACTGAATAAGGTAAGACCAGAGCCATGCAGGAATAACAAATAGTCTGAACAATAAGAAGTTTTCTAACAGCTTCGCATGATAAACAGAACTTAAATGATTCCTTAAACGAAAATGATGCCGACTCTCTGGCTGCTCCGCTTTCATGGATTCTTGAAACCCTGTAGCCCGAATAACACCCTACGAAAAAACCCACTACTATGATAAACTGAAAAGTACTGATTTTATCTGATACCCGGAAAAGCACTATCAGTAAAGTCATCGCTATGAAGTAGCCGGCATTAAAACTGAATGAAGTCTTAGAGTTAAACTTCCCTTTCTCTTCCCCCTCGGTAATTTCTCCTACTATTGGAAGCAGAGCCGCCATCCCTACCCCTCTAAAAGCATAAAATCCCAGCGATCCAATAAGAATTATAATAACACCCATAAATGGAGAATAATGAACCATAAATATCGGAGCCAGCGCAGTGAATGCGCCAAAAATATTTCTCATATACCAGCTCCATGACGCGGCTCTTGTGACGCCTATTTTTCTGATGAGATGCCGTCCGGCAATAACAAAGAATGTTCCAAGGAAAGCGAAAGATGCCACGACCGCGACGATGTAATCAGGAATTCCTATCTTTAGAGCGTAGAGAATCAGTGTCGTTTCAGCTAGAAAAGCAATAGACAAACCATTCATTGCACAAAAGGCAAGATAGTTCTTTTGGCCTGATTTTTTCTCATCACTGGTTAGCTTTTTCATAGCTCAAACTATAGAGAGTTAAATTCCTTTCTTAATTCAGAAAAAGAGCCGTTTGCTATGGATTCTCTAATGCGTTTCATCAGGTTCAAGAAGTAATAGAGGTTGTGGATCGAAAGCAATCTTAACCCCAGTATTTCCCCTACATTCATCAAGTGGCGAATGTAGGCTCTTGTGTAATTCCTACATGTATAACATTGGCATCCCTCTTCTACCGGAGAAAAATCTTTGGCATATCGGCCGGCCTTGACTGGAATGGTTTCTCCTTTGCCGATAAAGGCACTGCCGTGGCGCGCCATTCTTGTAGGCATTACGCAGTCAAACATATCGATGCCTCTTGCCACAGATTCAATTATCTGTTTCGGAGTCCCTGCTCCCATCAGATACCTGGGTTTAGTCTCGGGAAGATGGGGAGTAACATGATCAATACATTCGAGCATCACATCTTCAGGTTCTCCTACGCTCAAGCCGCCAATTGAGTAACCCTCAAAATCTATCTTGACAAGTTCTTTTGCCGAGTGCTCCCTCAAATCTTTATAAGTCGAACCCTGCACTATCCCGAAGAGGCTTTGATGCTCTTGCAATTCTTCATCTCTGGCAATTTTTTCCCATCTAAGAGTAATGTCCAATGACTTCTTGGCATCCTCATAACTGCACGGGTAAGGAGTGCATTCATCGAAACACATCACGATATCTGAACCCAAATCCTTCTGTATTGATATGGACTCTTTGGGTCCGAGGAAAAACCGCGAACCGTCTATATGCGAGGAAAATTCAACTCCGTCTTTCTTCATCTTTCTGAGTTTTGCCAAACTGAAAACCTGAAACCCACCGCTGTCTGTCAGAATCGGCCTATCCCAATTCATAAATTTATGAAGTCCGCCGGCCATTCTGATTATTTCCATTCCGGGTTTAAGATAGAGATGGTAGGTATTCCCAAGTATTATCTCAGCGCCGAGTTCCTTGAGTTCATCAGTGCTCATTGCTTTAACTGTGCCTCTCGTTCCAACCGGCATAAAAATAGGCGTGTTTATATTTCCGTGAGCTGTTTCAATAATCCCGAGCCTTGCAGAAGACGACTCATCTTTCTTTAAAAGGTTATATTTGAGTTTCATAAAAAATATATTGTTGGTTTTGTAAAAAATTTAGTTTAAAATGAATATAATTGTAGCTCTGCAATAGACCAATCCTAAAATGATTAAATACAATGATAGACAGTGAGCGGTACATCTCTAATGAGTAATAATAAGAAACTGATAGCTTTTATATCTATTGCTACAGCAATAATGTTTCAATCATATATTGACTTATACCTTCCCGCTCTTCCACAGATATCTGACTATTATCACTGCTCTGATTCAGTTATTCAAAGATCCCTTTCATTCTTTCTCCTCGGAACAGCTCTTTCATGCATTCCAATCGGCGTCTTGTGTGATGCTTGCGGCAGAAGAAAAATATTAATCGCCGGACTCGTGGTACTAACAATAGGCACACTGATTTCTATATTCACTTCAGGCATAAACTATTTTCTGGCGAGTAGGTTTTTACAGGGAATTGGCGCCGGAATTTATGTCATCTGTTCAGCCATTTTAATTGATATCTTTGAAGGAGAAGAACTTATTACTTATTTTACTTATTACAATATAGCCTATTCTGCAATTCCGATCGCATCGCCATATATAGGCGGACTTATTGTCCACTATTTTGAATGGCAAATCATTTTCTATCTTTTGTTTGCAGTATCATTATTCCTCTTGATTATGACATTGTTTTTTGTATCTGAAACGCTCAAACCCCAGAAAGTAAAAAACATCAATTCTGTGACAAAAGTTTTTTCAGACATTTTTAGTATTCTCTGCCATAAGCAATTTCTTTGCCTGACTTTTTTAGCCGCTATGTCCTGGGGAGGGACAATTGCATTCTTTACGATCGGATCCTTCTTATTCCAGGAAATATACGCTGTTACACCATACGCTTATGGGATTATCGCTTTATTTCTGGGACTGATATATCTCATGTCCACTGTCATTAACAGAAAATGTCTTGCCAGATTTTCTCCGATTGTTTTAATAAAATACAGTATTATTGCCTCATTTTTATTATCATTTATTTTCTTCTTATCGTCAATTTTAGGTTTTAATAATCTATATGTTGCGATTGTATTTATATACC
>JBAXXY010000057.1:0-15387 GCA_037127655.1 Lentisphaerota bacterium | reverse complement strand
GAGTCTATGTCATGAATAATAAAATGGGTTACTTTTAATGCCCTATTTAGTAAAGAATAGGTAAGCGAGCCTCTTGCAAAATAGAGGCTCAACTATTTGAAAAATTAGAGGATAGAAAAGTTTTGAGTCTGTTTTGCCTCATCGTAAAACAGCCCTCCGAAGGAACGCCGGAGCATTTCGAAGGAGTTTTAGTGCCCGCCCAAATCATTTCAATACCCTCCTGAGAAGTTTCGGAGGTCACCGGAAGAGCCTTGCAGGTCTCCAAAATCGTTCCGGAAGTCTCCAAAGAAGCATTTCAATGCTCAAAAACCCTATAATATCACGGCCTAAGAGGATTTCGATCCTCCCACATTTTTCGCGTCGGTTCGTGTGACACGATTGTGTCTTCGTGGGTATACTTTTTATTGTCTTAGATTTATCGGTTGAATTGCTCTGGATTTCGGGTTTAATTATTCATATTAAACTTTTAACTGCTTAATTAAAAACAAGGTAATCCTATGTTAGACATCAATCTCATCAGAAAAGAACCCGATAAAGTCAGAAACGCCCTTCTTAAAAAGGTTGATAATATAGACTTTACTGAACTTCTTGACTGGGACAAAAAGAAAAGAGAACTTATTCACGAAACAGAAACTCTTAAGGCTAAACGCAACGAAGTTTCAGCTATTATTCCCCGTTTAAAGAAAGAAGGCAAGGATGCATCCAAAGAACTTGCAGAGATGAAAAATGTCTCAGACACTATTAAGAATCTTGATTCTGAACTTACCGAAATTTCTGCAAAAATCTCTGCATATCTTGATACTTTGCCAAATATTCCAGCTGATGATGTAGTCCCGGGAGGAAAAGAAAATAACCAGATAGTTCGCGAATGGGGTACAAAACCTCAATTCTCATTCAAACCCAAAGACCATGTCCAGCTTGCCACATCGCTAGGATTGATTGACTATGACCGCGGTGTAAAAATGGGAGGAAATGGTTTCTGGCTTTATAAAGGGAAAGGCGCTATCCTGGAATGGGCTCTTCTGAATTATTTTATCTCAACACATTTAGCAGATGGATATGAATTTATCCTGCCCCCTCACCTATTGACTAATCAATGCGGTTACACTGCCGGACAGTTCCCGAAATTCATTGATGATGTTTTCCATATTGAAGGAGACAATAAGGCTGAAAGCACACATTTTCTATTACCAACTGCTGAAACAGCTCTAATCAACTTTCATAGAGATGAAGTTCTCAAGGAAGAAGAACTTCCAAAGAAATATTTTGCTTACACTCCATGCTACAGAAAAGAAGCAGGAAGCTACAGAGCATCAGAAAGGGGAATGATCAGAGGTCATCAGTTCAATAAAATCGAGATGTTCCAGTTCACAACTCCTGAAAATTCTGACAAAGGATTAGATGAACTTATTACCAAGGCTGAAAAGTTAGTAAGCGGTTTGGGAATCCACTACAGAACTTCAAAACTAGCCGCTCAGGACTGCAGCGCTTCCATGGCAAAGACTTTTGATATTGAACTTTGGATACCAAGCATGAATGAATACAAAGAAGCAAGTTCATGTTCGAACGCTCATGAATTCCAGGCAAGACGCGGAAATATAAGATTCAAGAGAAGTAGTACTGGCAAAAATGAGTTTGTCCACTCGCTTAATGCTTCAGGATTAGCTACAAGCAGACTCTTCCCTGCCATGCTTGAAGCCCACCAGCAAGAAGACGGAAGCGTCATTGTGCCTCAAGTGCTGAGAAAATTCACGGGATTTGATATTATTAAACCATAAAAAGTTACTTCTATGACAGAACCCAACGGTAATTCACAAAAGCCTCCAAATATAACTGTGTCTAACAACAATCAGCAGCCACAGAAAGATAACAAGACAGAGGAAGTCCACGATCTGATAATCCACGAAAAAGAAGATTCAAAAACTTCGAGGGTGCCAATACTGCCACTGACAGATACTGTGGTCTTTCCATACACTCTATGCACGCTTGTGATTGATAATGAAAAATCTATTGATTTTGTTAGTCGAATAGCCGAAGGCGAACGACTGCTTGCTCTTTTCCCAGACCTTTCAAATCATAGCAGCACAGCCATACCGAATCAGGAACTTAAAGAAAATAAAGGAATCAAGATAGAAACTATCAAAATTGATTCAAAGACTCTCTCTCGCATCGGCGTAGTAGGCAGGATTGTCAAGCTCCTCAAATTCCCGGATAACACTGTGAGAATTCTTGTCAGAGGACTCAAGAGAGTAAGACTGCTTAATGTCCTGACAGGCGAGCCTGAAATAACTGGTACTGTGGAGGATCTTCCTGATATACAGGACAATAGCCTGGAATGTGCAGCAATGGCAAAAAATGCGCAGAAGCAATTCCAGGAAATTATCAATATGTCACCCAATTTCCCGGAAGAACTTAGAGTAGCAATCCTGAATATTGAAGACTATTCCAGGCTTGCCGACCTTCTGGCAGATACATTAAATATAAATTTTCATGAGAAATTAGGTCTGCTGACAGCTCCTACTTTGAATGAAAGGCTTCATCTTATGACTATACTTCTAAACCGCGAAGTTGAAGTTCTTCACTTAGGTAGCGCTATTCAGAGTCAGGTTAGCCATTCTATGAGTCAGGCGCACAGAGATTTTTTCCTGCGTGAACAATTAAAAGCTATAAAGAAAGAACTCGGCGATCAGGACACAAACCCTGATATAGCAAACATAAAAAAACGCATTGCCGATAAGAAAACTCTTCCTAAAGCTGCAATTGAAGTTATTAGCAAGGAAATTGAGAGGCTCGCCTCCATGCCCCAGTCATCAGCAGAGTACCATGTCTCATACAATTACATTGACTGGATTCTCTCTACCCCATGGAGTGAATACACCGATGACAAGAACGATATTCATCGAGCAAAAAAAACCCTCGATAAAGACCATTTCGGGCTCAAAGATGTAAAGGAACGCATCCTCGAACTTTTAGCCGTACTTCAACTCAAGAAGGACAAAAAATCTCCTATAATTTGTTTTGTCGGCCCTCCAGGCGTAGGCAAGACATCACTTGGACAATCCATTGCCAGAGCTATGGGCAGAAAATTTGTAAGAATGTCCCTCGGAGGCGTACGCGATGAAGCAGAAATAAGAGGGCACAGGCGAACTTATGTCGGCGCATTACCGGGCAGAATAATTCAAGGCATCAAGAAGGCAGGCACTTCAAATCCTGTATTCATGCTTGATGAAATAGACAAGATCGGTTCAGACTTCAGAGGCGATCCTTCGTCCGCATTGCTCGAAGTATTGGACCCACAGCAAAATCACGCATTCAATGACCATTATCTGGAACTCGACTATGATCTTTCTTCGGTGATGTTCATCGCCACAGCCAATATTCTTGACACAGTCCCGCCTGCCCTTTTAGACAGAATGGAAATTATCAGACTCCCCGGCTACACCCCTATGGAAAAAGCTGAAATTGCAAGAAAGTATCTTGTTCCCAAACAGATACTGGAAAATGGTCTAAAAAAAGGACAATTGTCCCTGCCAATTGCTTCAATCAATGAACTCATCACTTACTACACTCAAGAAGCAGGTGTCAGAAATATCGAAAGAGTTATCGGCACACTATGCAGAAAAATAGCCAGAAAAATTATCGAGAAAGATATTTTGCCTGAATTGAAAACCACTATTAACCCTTCAGATATAAAAACATACTTAGGCAAACGCAAATTTATTCTGGATGAAGTGGAAAGAGAACCTGAAGTTGGCCTGGCCATTGGAATGGCATGGACAAGCGTAGGCGGAACAATCCTTCCAGTAGAATCTAACATGATGCCTGGTAAAGGTTCACTCCAGCTTACGGGATCTCTTGGAGATGTAATGAAAGAAAGTGCCCAAACAGCGTTTAGTTACATCAAGAGCAATTACAAGAAGTTTGGAATAAACCCAGATCTTTTCAAAAAGAATGACTTTCATTTACATGTTCCTGATGGGGCCACACCAAAAGACGGTCCGTCTGCCGGTATCACAATCACAACTTCATTAGTTTCCCTGCTTACTCACCGAAAAGTCAGAGTAAGAACTTCCATGACTGGAGAAATAACCCTGAGAGGCAAAGTTACAGCTATCGGCGGACTCAAGGAAAAAGTCATCGCCGCTCTCCGCTCCGGCATCAACGCCGTAGTCATCCCTAAACAGAATGAAAAAGACCTCGAAGACATCCCTGACGAAGTTAAAAGCAAGATAGAATTCATATTTATTGAAAATGCTGAACAAGCAATCGATTATATGCTTATCAAGGAGAAAGCAAATGGAAAAATGTGATTATCTCGACATTCAATCAAATAAGCAGATAAGGTTTACTGCTCTATGTGGGCTGATGTCAAGTATTACTCTAATCATAGTCAAATTCGTTTTGGGTATTTTGGGTAATAGCTATGCAGTAATAGCAGACGGAGTTGAAAGTATATCGGATACGGTTACTGATATTACTTTGGTTCTAGGCATCCAATTCTGGTCAGCACCTCCCGATGAAAATCATCCTTACGGGCACCGGAGGATAGAGACAATAATAACGGCGTTTATCGGCGTAATGCTTCTCTTCGCTGCTTTTTTCATTATCTACAAAGCCATCTCAGGAATGGCTTACGGAAAACGAGAAGACCCTGTAGGCGGCATTGCGCTTTTAGCTCCAGTAATTGCTATAGTTATTAAGGAGAGCATTTATAGGTGGACTCTTAAAGTTTCTAAAAAATTGAAATCACAAGTCCTATTTGCCAATGCATGGCATCACAGATCAGATGCTATCACCTCGGTAGTTACCCTGATAGCCATTTTCGTATCAAGGCTAAACGAGCATCTGTATATTGTGGATAATATCGGAGGCATAGTTTGTTCCATCCTCATTATGAGAGTTGCTTACAAAATAATTAGGCCTGCATTGGACGAGCTTTCAGACAGCGGAGCCTCTGAGAAGACAAGAAAACAGATAGAAGAGGTATCTCTAGGCGTGAAGGAAATCAAGTCTGTCCATAAGATAAGAACCCGTAAAATGGGATCAGTAGTTTTTGCCGACTTGCATATGCTTGTTGATGGCAACACTACTGTAAGAAAAGGTCATGATATAGCCAATGGTTTAGAGGATACGCTTAAAAAATCAGTGCCTGAACTAATTGATGTAGTAATCCACATTGAACCCAACGATTAAAACAGACTAATTATGAGTGAAATTCAGATAAACTTCAAAGATATTTTCGACAACATAACCGATGGTATTTACATAACAGATACCAAAAGAAGAATTCTCTATTGGAATAAGGGAGCCGAGGAAATAACCGGATTTTCCAAAGAAGAAGTAATAAACAGTCATTGCTATGACAACCTCCTTGTTCATGTTGATGGAGAGGGTAACAATTTGTGTCATGGTTTATGCCCTCTTGCTGCATCTATGAAAGAGGGAACATGCAGCAAAGGAGAAATTTACCTCCATCATAAAGATGGACATAGAAAACCTGTTCTGGTAAGAGTCGTTCCCATCAGAGACGGTGATGGAAAGATATGTGCAGGTGCTGAATTTTTTACAGAATTACCCAATGAAAAAGCCTTTACTTTAAGAATGCAGGAATTGGAAAAACTATCCTATATTGACCAGCTTACTCAACTGCCAAATAGAAGATATGCAGAAGAGCAAATTAAGAGTAAATTATCAGAACACGAAAGACTTAGCATGCCATTTGGTCTGCTGTTCCTAGATATAGACCATTTTAAATCCTTTAATGATAACTATGGACACGAAGAAGGAGATAAGATTCTAAAAGTCATAGGAAGAACCTTAAAATCAAATTCACGCCCATATGATGTTTATGCCAGATGGGGCGGAGAAGAATTTGTCGGCATAATCTCAGGAGTCACAAATGAGTCTCTCAAGACTATTGCAAATAAAATCCGCCTTCTCATAAAATCTTCGGAAGTAACGATAAATGGTATCAGCCACTATGTTACTGTATCCATTGGCGGCGCTGTATCAATGAGCGGCGAAAGTCTGCCTTCCCTCATCAAAAGAGCAGACAAACTTATGTACGAGAGTAAAAATGATGGAAGAAACCGCGTTACTATATGAAGTTAAAATTAAATTTATCTTTCCCTATCATATTACTATTCTTAACTCTGTCAGGCTGTGTATCTGCCCCTTACACTGATAGAAGCCAATTTATCATGACATCTGAAGAGGAAGAAAAAAGCCTGGGCGAGGAAGCCTGGAAGGAAGTTAAATCAACAACCAAACCTTCTACTGACCCGAAATATACCGAGCCAGTTATGAGAGTAGGAAGAAATTTAGCTAAAGTAGTAGATGACAAGAATTATGACTGGCAGTTTATGGTAGTAGAATCAGAAGATATGAATGCTTTTTGTCTGCCAGGCGGCAAAGTGGTAGTTTATACTGGGCTATTCCAATTCTTGAGCAATGATGCAGAACTTGCCGCAGTAATGGGGCATGAGATAGGTCATGCTATAGCAAGACATGGAGGAGAAAGAATTACTCAACAATATATGCAGCAGTTAGGCGGAACAGCATTGAGCGCCGTTATTTCAGCCTCAGAGGCATCTCCAGCATGGGCAAGTGTATATGGAGCTACGACTAATCTGGCTTTGATCCTGCCCTACAGTAGAACTCAGGAATACGAAGGCGATTATATCGGTTTACTGCTTATGGCAAAAGCTGGTTATAATCCAAATGCAGCTATTTTGTTCTGGGAGAAGTTTACTAAAATAAATGACTATGGGCCAGTTCAGGAATTCTTCGCCACACACCCTATGGGGCAGAAGAGAATCGACGAAATCAAAGCCCTTCTTCCCGAAGCTCAGAAAATTTATTCTTTGTCTAATCCGAAATATGGACTTGGACAAAAAATTAATACAGGGAAATAAGGTTAGGCTTTCTGCCACTCTTTTAGCTTAGTGACGATAAAGTTAATAATCCTCTGATGAGTTTCTTTACCATTACCTTCGACATTTATCGCTTCGCCGAATTCGAAGTATATTTCCTTTTCTCTGTAAATAGGGCCTATATCTTTTAAGATTCTGCCATTTCCCCAGAAATCTGATTTAACTGCAACAGGAATAATTGGGACTCCGGCATTCTTGGCAAGTTTTACTCCGATAGAATTAAATTCTTCGGGCGTGAACTTAACTCCTCTCGTGCTCTGAGGGAAAATTATTATAGAAGTACCTGATTTTATTAGTTCTATGCCTTCTTTCATTACAGTTTTAAAGTCCTCGATAGGGCTTTTTCTTCCAACGGCAATTGCTTTGCTTGCTTTCATAATGGTGCCGAATCTGGGAAGATCCATTAAACTTTGCTTAACTACAAATGTGGCAGGTTTCTTGGGGCAAACCAATCCTGGGATAACAAAGGTCTCTAATGAACTCATGTGGTTACCTATTACAATAACAGGTCCTGATGCTTTAGAAATGTTATCCATTCCTTTGATGTGTATTTTCCCTCCGCAGCCTTCTATGGTTTTAATGATGTAGAAACTCGCATCGCACCATAGAATATTGCTGTATTTACCCTTGTTTATTGCTTTACTAAAGTTAAGGATAAGATTCAGCACCCTACTAAAGAAAAACCATCTTGACCTAAAGCAAAGATAATCTCTTATCATGATCTTACGGTCTGCTGGCGTATCGTAGCTGTCTAATTTATAATTTTGATCTAATTCCATAATTACACCTAAAATTTAAACTTGATTTCTTAGAAGAATTTTACTCCAAGAGGAGCTATATATGGGCTTGGTTTAGTCCCGCAAAGCCTGTCACCTGCATCTCCTAAACCTGGAACAATATAGCCTTTTTCATTTAGTTTCTCATCCAGGCAACCGGCATAAACTTCTATATCTTTATGAGCTTCACAGAAGGCTTTTACGCCTTCAGGAGCGGCTATAAGACACATAAATTTTATTCTCAGAACTCCAACCTCTTTGAGCTTATTTGCAGCAGCTATAGCCGAACCACCTGTTGCAAGCATGGGATCTATAAGGATTATAGTCCTTATATTGCTGTCCACAGGGAGCTTGCAGTAGTAAGCATTTGGCATTAGCGTATCTTCGTCTCTGCTGATTCCGATATGCCCTATTCTGGCTGAAGGCATAATTTTCAGAAAACCATCAAGCATACCAACCCCTGCCCTGAGAATAGGAACAAGAACAGGTTTTTTTCCTGCAAGTATTTGAGCTCTGGTTTTAGTAAGAGGAGTTTCCACTTCCACATCCTGCACTGGAAAATCTTTGGTTATCTCATAAGCCAAAAATATCCCAACTTCATCAACCAGCTCCTTAAAGACTTTTTTGCTGGTATATTTATCTCTGATATAAGTAAGTTTGTGCTTGACCAATGGATGATCAACAATATTAAAATTGGGATATTCCTTAAATGGCTTCATTTAGTACTCCAAAGTTTTTTATCTATTCAATAATTATGCCTTTATAGCTCTTGCCCGGAGGTATCATTGGAAGAACATGCTCCTGATACTCAATATGAACATCCAGAAGATACGGTCCTGGAGTCTCAAGCATTTCCTTAATAGCTCCTTCGAGTTCTTCCTTGTGGTAAACTTCCCTGCCGGGAATCAGATAGCCTTTAGCTATCGTGACAAAGTCCGGATAAGGTCTGTTTGATCTTTCATTTATAAGAACTGTGTTTCCTCTCTGGCTTCCGTAGAAGCGGTCTTCCCACTGGGCGACCATGCCTAGATGCTGATTATTCATTACTATTATCTTAACACCTATTTCGTAGGTATGAGCAGTTCCCAGTTCCTGAATATTCATCTGAAAACTTCCATCTCCTGAAATGCAAATTACCGTTGCATCAGGATTTGCAACTTTGGCTCCGATAGATGTCGGAAAGCCGAATCCCATACAGCCAAGTCCTCCCGATGTAATGAGTTGCCTTGGTTTAGTATAAGAGAAGAACTGAGCGCACCACATCTGATGCTGACCTACACATGGAACTATTATCGCATCGCCTTTTGTTACTCTGTAAACTGCTTCTATAACTTCCTGTGGAAGAAGCTTACTGGATTTTCTATCATAAGAAAGCGGATACTTTGCTTTCCATTCATTAATTGAATTAAACCACTCTTTATAGTCTTTATGAATAGGATTCTGGTTTAGTTTTTCAAGTACATATTTAATGTCGCTAACTATTCCAATAGATGCTCTCTTATTTTTATTTATTTCAGAGCGGTCAATGTCAACATGTATTATCTTGGAATGCTCGGCAAAAGTGGCAGTTGGACCTGTAACTCTATCGTCAAATCTGGCGCCAAATGCAAGAAGAAGGTCACATTCGTTCGCCGCATTATTAGCATAAACTGTCCCATGCATTCCAAGCCATTTCAAAGAGAGTGGGTTATCCTCAGGAAATGAGCCTATACCCATAAGCGTAGTGGTTACAGGAATATTGAATTTCTCGGCAAATTCTTTTAATTCAGCAGATGCATTGCCTCTTATTATGCCGCCACCGACATAAAGACACGGTCTTTCGCAAGCGGCAATAGCATTCCTGATTGATTCTATTTCCTTATCATTGGCTTTTGGACACGCATTGTATCCTCTGACAGAAACTTTTGATGGATACTCAGGCATTTCTATCAACTGCTGCTGAACATCCTTAGGAACATCTATTACGACAGGTCCAGGCCTGCCGGTGCTTGCTATATAGAAAGCCTCTTTCATAACCTTTGGTATATCATGGGCATCCATGACTAAATAACTATGCTTAACAATCGGCCTTGTCATACCAATCATATCGGTTTCCTGAAATGCACTCTTGCCGATCAAAGCTTTCGGAATCTGCCCTGTAAGGACAACCAGCGGCACTGAATCCATGTATGCGTCCGCAATACCTGATATAAGGTTAGTAGCGCCAGGTCCGCTTGTAGCCATACATACGCCAACCTTGCCTGTAGATCTGGCATAACCTCCGGCCGCAAAAGCGCCGCCCTGCTCATGCCTCGGCAAGATTACCTCTACGCTACTTTTGCATAATGCCTGATGAAACTCCATTGAAGCCCCGCCCGGATATGCAAATATTACTTTAACACCTTCGTGCTCCAAACATTTAATGGCAACCATTGCGCCTTTAATCTTCTTCGCAGTATGTTCGCTGTTCTTTGATAAATTCATAATTTCCTCTCAAAAAGATAGAACGCTTTATAATCTCAAAACTTCAAAAATAAAGTTTATTAGATGTGAATTAAATTTATATTATAAAAAAGAGTAAAAGTCAAACACCAAGACAAGTTTAAATTTGTATATATTACGAATTAGCTTATGGCAGCAAAGATAATTTAGCTTTAGAATTCACATAGATATAAAAAAACAGGAGATAATAAATGAGAAAATTTAAGCTTATCGTCGCTCTGATCATCATAATAGTACTCGCGGTATTTCTGCTTCAAAATCTATCTGAAACAGACATTATTTTTATCATATATACTTTCAAACTCAAAACAGCTTACTTGATTTTAAGCTCTGTAATACTAGGCTTCCTATTGGGAATTATTGCAGTCTTAGCTTTAAGGCGAAAAAACAGAACTATTTAACTCACAGCTTGCGATATTAAGGAGAAATTGTTGTGATAATCGGCATCTGCGGCGGATCGGCTTCCGGTAAGACTACTTTTACCAGAAAACTTCTGGAGAGAGTAAATCCCAACTACATAGTCCACATGGAGCACGACTTCTATTATCACAGCAGAGAGGATCTCCCCGATTTTCTTAAGGAAGTAAGGAATTTCGACCATCCCGAATCTTTGGATAATAAGCTTTTTGTCGAACACGTAAAATCACTTCAGAAAAACGAAATAATCCATCAGCCAATTTACGACTTTACCTGCGATAAAAGAAAGGAAGAAACAACGCTAATAAAACCCAAACCCATTATCCTGGTCGAGGGCGTTTTAATATTCTCAATCGAAGAACTTCGTAATCTCTTTGATATTAAAGTATTTATTGACACTGCAGACGATTTGAGGCTAGCCAGAAGATTAGACAGAGACATCAAAGAAAGAGGCAGGTCACTCGATTCGGTAATTCATCAGTATCTGGAGACAGTAAGACCCATGCACAACCAATTTGTCGGCCCGAGCAAACACTTCTCCGACTTCATAATTTCCGGAAACACTGAAAACTATGTGGGATTAGATCTTCTGGTGACTAAAATAAATGCACACATCAAGACGCTGAAAAAAGAAGGCTATAAACAACGCAAAAGCGCAAAGAGCAATGGAAGTTAGACTAATTATCCTTTCCTTTGTAACGAGAGAAGCGTTATATCGTCGAAGAGGTTGTTTTTCTGGAATTCAACAACCTCTGATGAAATAATCCCAATCACTTCAGATCCCAGCTTATCTAAATTATCCTGAACTATTCCAATGAGCTTATCTTCACCAAATATCTGACCATCGGGCGAAGTAGAGTCAGTCACTCCATCTGTGTAGCATATTATACTGTCGCCTCTCTGGAGCTGAAGCATACTTGTTTTATATTCGATTTCTGCAAAAGCGCCTACCAATGACTCATCATTAGCGCCAAACTGAGTAAGTTTTTTATCTGAAGCTTTTATAAGAATTGAATCATGGTGTCCGGCATTGGCAAAGGACAGAATTCCGGTCTTCATCTCGTAGTACGAAAGAAATATCGTAGCAAACATATCTTCCGAATTGTTTGAGCAAATTTCAGTATTAACCTTAGATAAAAGTTTACCTGGACTTAATAGATTAAAGTTCTGGCAGAAATTCCTTATTGTCGTCTTTATCACTGCCATAAAAAGTGCCGCTGGAACTCCTTTTCCTGAAATATCGCCAAGAACTAAAACAAGATTCTCTTTTGCCTCATCAATATAGAAAAAATCATAAAAGTCTCCGCTTACTTCTTTGGCTGGCTGAAAAAATGTAGATAAAACAAACTCTTCCCTTTTGAAGTCATTGGTCAGTTTTGGAAGTAGTGATTTTTGAATTGTTCGCGCTATTTTGAGTTCACTTTTTACCGATGCATGCCTGGCAGTCTCTTCCTTCAAATTCTGTATATACTTTTTTAATTTTTCGCCGAGTTGATTAAAATTTCTGGCAAGATGAATAGTTTCTACCGTCCCTGATTCTTTAACTTTTGCATCAAAGTCACCATTTGAAATAGCCGCTACACCATCCCTAAGCTCAACTATGGGCTTTGTAACTAATTTAGCAAGGAATAAGCCTACGAATGCAAAAATGGCAGAAAGAAAAATAATTACGCCTAGAAATATACTAAAGGCAATAATCCAGGTTCTATTGAATTCTGACTCGATATTCCTATCCAGAGAAGAAATAATCTTAGCTTCCTGTTCCGTATAGTTCTCATAAATCGGGTTTATTGATTTAACTAGATTAACAAACCCAAGCAGGAAATAGTCTGAATCTTGAATTTTTTTTGAAACAAGAAAATAGTTTTTTTTAAATCTATTTCCGGCTATGATACGGGAGAAAGATTCCATATATCTATTCTGGCTAAAAATGCTTTCAACTTTGTTGCTAGTGACCAGTTCTCCTTTCTCAAAGTCGATTGCATTTTTCCCCTGGTATTTATCTTTATAGTAACTAAAAATAATTTTACCTGAAGCATCAACTAAAGTAAAATATCCTACTAACGCATCACCAAGCATTATTGGTTTAGTTGCAATCTCATACAAACCTGGAATGTCTTCGATTATTTTTCCTGGGTTTTCCCTTAGTTTTTCGCAAATCTGAATAGAACTCTTATCTACCAAAGTATTAAGAAGTTCTACTGCAAATGGAAATATTGCATTAACCTGAAGTTGATAATTAATTTCAGAAAGATCCTTCAAGGAGGAAAGAGACTCAGTTTCCAATTTTTCCATCTGATGGAGAGAGAGAACAAACTGAACAACTGCAAAAATAATACCAGAAACAAATATGGAAACTGCAAAAAAAAGAGCTACCCTTCTGCTAATAGTTGAAGGATAGCGGGTTTTCATTATAAGCTTTTGGCAATAGTAAGAATATTCTGGTTATTTCTTCTAATATAAGAAACATCGTCCATAAGAGTCTTGACAAGATAAATTCCCAATCCGCCAATTTCTCTTTTTTCAATAGGAATAGCAGTATCAGGCGTGCCCATATCCAAGGCATCAAAAAACTTTCCTTCATCAGTAAAAGTGACTTTTATTTTCTTTGATATACCATTATCGGCAAGTTCACAAGTAACTTCTACTTCTCCATTTTTATCCTTAGGATAGGCATAACTCATCACATTAACGAGTATTTCTTCTGAGGATAAAATAATATCAAAAATAGTTTGTTCAGAAGCTCCTGCTTTCCTAAGAAAACTCCTTATAGAATCTATAAAAAAGTCTAAAAGCGGCAAGCAAGCTTTATTTTTTATAATTTCAAGCATCAGCTTTCCCTATAATTCTTTGCCTGAATTGAAGTTCAATTTAGTTTAAGTTAAGCCTCTCTGCCAACCCTGCAATTTTAAAAACCTTCTTAACAGACGGCGTAACATTAACTATCGAAAATTTCCCGGCGCTTACCTTATGTGATGCCTTTCCGCACAAACGAAGAAAAGAAGAAGCTATATATTCTACGCCGTCTAGATCGAAAACAATCTTTTCAGCTCCATCAATAGCGCCCATTACTTCTCTTTCTGCATCAGTACACTTAGTAGTATCCATTCTCCCTATAAACTTACATACGATCTTTCCATCAGTGCTTTTTGAGCATTCTACAGACATATAAAAACCTCCTGAAATATTAAAAAACTTAGTAATTCAAATTATATCTTCTGAGTATTTCCTCGCTACTTAAATTTTCATCATAGAACAGCTTAGCATCAAAATTATTCAATCTTTCGTTGGCTCTTCTTCTAGCTACTCTCTGAATATTGATAAGATGAGTAACTGTCACATTATCAGTAGTTATATTCTTGCCTGTAGTTCCGCAGCCTAGTGTAAGAGAAGTATGAAGTTTGTTATAAATTCCACCCACTGCGCCTTGAGAAGAAGGAGTGTTTACAAGAATTCTTCCTGCATTCATTTCTGTGGCAAATTCTCTAATTACGCTTTCATCATTGGAGTAAATACTTGCGGAGTGTCCCATGCCGCCATGGAAGTTTAAGTCAATACAAATCTTAATTGCGCCATCAAAGTCTTTTGCCGTATAAAAAGCTAGTAACGGGCAGAGAATTTCTGATGAAATCGGATAATCTGGACCTACGCCTGTAAGGGGAGCTAAAAGAACTCTTGTACCGGCAGGAATGGTTATTCCGGCAATTTTAGCTATCTTTTCAACAGATTGCCCCACTACTTCAGCCGCCATCACACCGCGCTTCTTGTCAAAAACTATTTTCTCTACTTTTCCTACTTCATCCTTAGAAAGAAAATAACCGCCCTGAGACTTGAATTCTTTTATAACTTTATCAGCAATAGATTTCTCAACCACTACTGCCTGTTCGCTTGCGCAGATCGTACCATTGTCAAATGTCTTGGATATTAGAATATTTGTAACTGCAAAAGCAATATCCGCCGACTTGTCAATGAATACCGGCACATTCCCCGAACCTACGCCGTAAGCAGGAGTGCCGGAAGTGTAAGCTGCTTTAACTACACCGCCCCCGCCGGTAGCGACTATTACGGCCAATTTCGGATGACACATCAATGCCTGCGTCTCGGCGTAATATTCACTTATATCGAATGTAGCGAAATTTATAGGCTCTTCTCTCGTCCATTGGATACAGTTTTCAGGAGCATCTTCCTTAAGAGCTGCTTCATAACATATCTTGGCAGTTTCTACGCAACAGCCTACAGCTTTCTGATGGGGACTGATAATTATAGGGTTACGGCTCTTAAGAGCAATAAGAGTCTTAAAGATTACTGTAGAGGTCGGATTGGTAGTAGGTATAATAGCCAGAATCGGACCTATAGGTTGGGCAACTTCCATAATACCTGTTTCAGTGTTATCAGAAATAATGCCAGCTGTCTTTACATTTTTAATGTCTTCATAAACAAGCAAAGAACCTGCTACATTTTTAATAACTTTGTCTTCCCATCTGCCTAAACCGGTCTCTTTTTCTGCCATCTTAGCCAGCTTGATACGGTTTTTAAAAGCCGCTTCAAATACAGACTTTACTATTCTATCTGTATGTTCCTGTGATAGTTGACTAAAAATAGCTGCTGCTTCTTTTGCTTTTCCTAACAATATATCAGCTTTCTGTCTGGCTTGTTCTGTAGACATATCTAACTCCTTAAAATTAGCTAAAAAATTCAGTCTCAGTAACTAATAATGGATTATAAACACAAAAAGCACTTCTGCAACAACTAGCTTCTTTTTACGCGCGCAAACTTTAAAC
>JBAXXY010000056.1:0-15599 GCA_037127655.1 Lentisphaerota bacterium | reverse complement strand
TTATAGATCATACTTCCGAGTATAGATAAAAGGACAAGGACAAAGCTTACTCTTTGGTATATTTGATCGGTTTCCTTCATTTCAAATTCGTATTGTCGAAAACATAATTCATAGAATTCTTTACTGACTCTTGGCTTTATTTCAGAATCCATATCCCACCTCTTTTAAACGCTTGCTTATCTCTTCGTTCAGCTTTACTTCCTCGGATATCTGTTCTTTAAGTTCATTCATAAACCCGGCCATTTTAGCTTCAAAGGATATCCCATCATCAATTTCATCTTTAATGCCGACATAACGGCCGGGAGTCAGGACAAAGTTATGCTTTCTTATTTCATCCAGGTTGGCAGACTTGCAGAATCCCTTTATGTCTTGGTATTTACTCTCTTTGCTTCTCCACTCATGGTATATTCCGGCAATCTTTGATATATCTTCTTCAGAAAATGCCCTGTGTGTGCGGTCTTCCATGTATCCGACTTCCGAAGCATCAATGAAAAGAATTTCTCCTATTCTTTTCCTGTCGCCGTTTCCTAGCCGTTTCCTAGAGATGAACCACAGGCAGGCAGGGATTCCGGTATTGTAGAAAAGCTGTTTTGGAAGTCCGACGATACAATCGATCAAATCATTTTCGACAAGCTGTTTTCTTATTTCGCCTTCGTTGTTCGTCTGGGAAGAGAGGGAACCATTGGCAAGAACACAAGCCATTATTCCTTTGGGTGATAAGTGATAAATCATGTGCTGAAGCCATGCATAGTTGGCATTTGAAACAGGAGGGATTCCGTATTTCCAGCGTCCGTCCTTTTCCAGCAAGTTTCCTGACCAGTCGCTGTCATTAAATGGCGGATTAGCAAGGATAAAGTCTGCTCTCATATCTTTATGTGCATCGTTCAGGAAAGAACCTTCATTGTTCCATTTTACCTGCGAACCGTCAATGCCCCGAATAGCAAGGTTCATGCGGCAAAGACGGTAAGTAGTCTGGTTTGATTCCTGCCCGTAAATTGAGATGTCGTCAATTCTGCCCTGATGGTTCTCTACGAACTTTTCGCTCATGACAAACATCCCGCCGGAACCACAGCATGGGTCATAGACTCTGCCTTTGTAAGGCTCAATCATTTCTACCATTACGCGCACAATAGCTTTCGGAGTATAAAACTGTCCGCCTTTTTTGCCTTCGGCATTGGCAAACTCTCCAAGGAAATATTCATAAACCCTGCCCAGTATATCTTTGCTTTTTGCGGCTTCATCACCAAGCGCAATATCTCCTACCAAGTCAATAAGTCCGCCTAACGAAGCCTTGTCAAGATTTGGCCGCGTAAAAACTTTCGGGAGAATGCCTTTTAATGTCGGATTCTCTTTTTCTATCACTTCCATTGCATCATCAACATCTTTTCCAACGGAAGGAAGTTTGGAGCGGCTGTGAAGATACGACCAGCGAGCGATAGCGGGAACGAAGAAAATATTTTCTGCTTTATATTCGTCGGCATCTTCGGGATCGGCTCCCTGATATTCGCCTTGCCCTTCAACTAGCTTTTTATGTAAGGTCTCGAAAGAGTCTGAAATGTATTTGAGGAAGATTAAACCTAAAACGATATTCTTGTATTCGGCAGCATCTATATTTTTTCTAAGTTTATCCGCCGTCTTAAAGAGTGTTTTTTCGAAATTCTCTATCTTGTCGTTGCTCATATTATCCTTATGATTTACTTGTCTTGAAATTCCCCAACACCATTAGATGAAAATATTAGCGTAAAGTTTAATGATTTACAATATGTTATGAACACTGAAAGATCGGTTACATCGTAAATAAAAAGAAGCTCTATGGCTGGCTGATACCAGTCATAGAGCTTCTTAAAGTTGATAATTAATTGTATTTTTTCATCTCCTCAGAGATTAACTTTTGCAAGTGTTCGACTATGCCTTCGACAGGAAGGATCTGTTTGTCTCTAATGCCGCGGATGCCAAGTTCTATTGAACCAGACTCCAAAGTCTTGGGAGAGATAATAACCCTGAAAGGCACTCCGATAAGGTCGGCATCATTAAAAGCAAAACCAGCCTTTTCACCTCTGTCGTCAAAAAGAACTTCAATGCCTTCTGCCTGAAGATCAGCATAGAGTTTTTCTGACGCGTTTTTAACTGCTTCCTCTTTGATATTCAATGCGCAGATATAAACCTGGAATGGAGCAATAGAAATCGGCCAGATCGGTCCGTAATCATCGTGGGAATGTTCTATTACAGATGCCATGCTTCTGCCTACACCGATCCCGTAACATCCCATTATCATCGGATGAGTTTTGCCGTTTTTATCAAGGTAAGCACATCCCATAGATTCTGAATACTTGGTTCCGAGCTGGAAGATATTCCCGACTTCGATACCTCTTTTCTCTTCCAGTGGCGCGCCCGTCATTGGACAAGGGTCCCCAGCTCTAACTGTAGCTATTTCAGTAATTTCAGCTCCGGCAAGATCTCTCTCAAGATTGAAATTCTTTATATGATAATCTTTTTCGTTTGCTCCGACAACAAGATTGGAAGTTTCTGCTGCCGATCTATCGACGACTATTCTAAGTTTATCTGATTTATTTAAACTAAGAGGCGAAGCATAACCTGGCACAGCTCCGATCTTCAGGATTTCCTCATCTGTGGCAAATCTGAGAGATGGAGACTTTAGATAGTTCTTGAGTTTTGTCTCATTGACTTCAAAATCGCCTCTAATCAGGACGAATATGAGATTCTCGTTGCTGTCAACATAGAAGACGGCTTTTCCTGTATTTTCGGGTTTCAAACCAAGAAAGTTGGCTACATCTTCAATGCTTTCCTTGCCTGGAGTATGAACTTTTTCGAGTGCTTTAGGTTCTTCTTGGTGAAACTTCCAGTCAGCAGTAGCTACATCTTTATTAGCCTTATATTTACCGCATGGAGATAAGAAAATGGTATCTTCCCCTGCATCCGATATTGCCATAAACTCATGGGAAACTTTACCGCCCATCATTCCTGAATCAGACTTGATTGAGACTACATTTTTCATCCCCAATCTTCTAAAAATATTTTCGTAAGCTTTGTGAGCCTTTTCGTAATAAGCTTCAAGACATTCCTGAGTTTCGTGGAATGAATAGGCATCTTTCATCGTAAATTCTCTCACACGAATCAGACCAGCTCTAGGACGGGCTTCATCTCTGTACTTAGTTTGAATCTGATAAACCATTACAGGAAGTTGTTTGTAGCTATTAACTTCAGATCTGATGAGATGGACGACTGCTTCCTCGTGAGTCATCCCTAAAAGCATATCTTTGCCGTTTCTATCTTTGAATCTGAGAAGTTCATCGCCTACGCTCTGATATCTTCCTGATTCTTCCCAAAGTTCTCTCGGAAGTACAACAGGCATCAAAACTTCCTGCCCTTCAATGGCATTCATCTCATCCCTGATGATTGCCTCGATTTTCTGGATAATTCTCTTTCCTATTGGAAGTATAGAATAAATCCCTGTCGAAACCATTCTTGCGTAACCGCCTCTAATGATGTATTTGTGGCTTATAATCTGAGCATCTCTCGGATCTTCCTTGATCCTTCTGCCTACTAATTTTGTCATTCTCATTTGCACATTTCCTTAATAACTGCATTCAATAAATAATATTAATGGACTAAAAGTGGATTGAACATATTCATCAATTCCATTTATTTTCGGTCTTGACGAAGCAAGACCCTCCAGCGCATTCGTTAATTTTCGCCAGCATATGGAGGGACACGCTTTGTCGTGTCCATTATTAATGTATTCCGTATTCGTTGAGTTTGCGATGGAGAGTTCTTCTGCTTATGCCAAGTTTTTCAGCGGCAGCTGTTTTATTGCCTCCTGTATCATCGAGAGCTTTTATTATCAGTTTCTTTTCATTGCTTTCTATGTCAAGGGAATCATTGATCATTGGAGGAGCAATATTGGCAGAGCCAGGCATTACTTTCTCTCTTATATTCACAGGAAGCGAAGTTACCTGAAGAACAGATTCCCTTGAAAGTACAACCATTCTTTCTATGCAGTTTCGAAGTTCCCTTATGTTGCCCGGCCAATCATAAATCTGGAGCGCATTCATCGTATCGCTTGATATAGCATCTATCTTTTTATTATTTTCCCTGGCAAAATATTCAACAAAACCCTTTGACAGCAATGGAATATCATCTTTTCTATCCCTGAGAGGTGGAAGTTCGATATTTAAAACATTTAACCTAAAAAATAAATCTTCCCTGAATGTTCCATTCCTGACCATTTCCTCAAGGTTCTTATTAGTTGCTGCAACTATTCTTGAATCCGTCTGGATAGACTCTGACCCGCCTACTCTTTCAAAAGTTTTTGTTTCGAGAATTCTAAGAAGTTTCACCTGTACCAACTGGTCTATTTCCCCTATCTCATCAAGAAATATTGTGCCGCCGTCAGCCATTTCGAAACGACCTTTTCTGCGCTCTGATGCGCCGGTAAATGACCCTTTTTCGTGTCCGAAAAGTTCGCTTTCAAGAAGATTAGAAGGTAAAGCCGCGCAGTGTACCGGGACAAATGGACCTTTCCTTCCGCTCAAAGTGTGTAGAGAGTGCGCTATTAATTCCTTACCTGTGCCGCTCTCACCTGTAATCAGTATGGTAGAGCGGGCCGGGGCAATATGTTTAACAAGTTCAATAAGCTCGGCCATCTTCGACGATTTACCTATAATATTTTCGACGCCGAATTTGTCATCGAGCTGTTTCTTAAGCCTGGTGTTCTCTTCCTTGAGCTCTTTGGACTCCAAAGCCCTTTCTATAATGAGTTCAAGTCTGCTTACATCAATTGGTTTGGATACAAAATCATAAGCTCCGGCCTTAATTGCTCCGACTGCAGTTTCAATTGAACCATAAGCAGTAATAAGAATACATGGCGGGGATGGATTTTTCTTAAGTGACTCGGCCAACACATCCATTCCTGTAGCGCCGGGCATTTGAATATCAGAAAGTATAAGGTCAAAATTATTTCTTTGAAGCACATTGATACCTCGCAAACCTTCTTCTGCGACAGTTACATCGTATTTTCTGTTGAGAAGTTTAAATACGCCGTTTCTGGTATTTCTGTCATCCTCTATGAGAAGGATAGATTTTTTGGGTGTTTCTTTTTCCATAAAGGATTATCTCTCTGTGAATTAAAAAATCTAATTATTTGCTTGGCTTAATTTTTTATGTTTCATATAATCGGACAAATCATCAATAGATTTTGATAAGTTTTTATGATCCTGAGCTAGTTCTATATATATTTTAGCTACATCTACAGCCACTTTAGAGGCTGTAGTATAAGAATCTGCTTCAGCTGTTTTGCCGTTAAGTTCAACATCCTTGGCTTTGTTGTTCATCTCTTCTGAAAGCTTTTGAGTTTTATCAGCCAGTTTTTCACAGTCTTCACTTGACCAGATATTGCATTGGCCAGGTTCAAAAATTGGGCTGCAATATGTATTTGCCTCGTAAGCTTTCTGCAGTTTCATAAGGAAAGAGATACTATCTACTATTTTCTGTAGATTATCGGCGCACATATTCGACAGCATAACACTCTTTTTATCGTTTTTATCAGCATTCGACACGATACTCTTCTTAAGATCAAGCAGCGAAGAACTTGCTTTGCCCATCACTTCCTGATAAGAGGGCAATTTAGGCATAGGAGGCAAGTTTGAGTTATCAGCAGGAGTCTGAGTTTTATTAATTTGAGCAGCATTATTTGTCGCCAGAAGCGAAAATAGCGCAAATTGAAAGAACAGGATGACGATCACTCGTTTTAGCATAATTTTACCTCAATTTTTGTCGTTAAGTTCTTCAAAAGAATTAGTTTCAAGCAATTTTGTTCTATGATTTCCCAAAGGGAAGGCGATTATAAATTTAGAACCTTTGCCGGGTTCGCTCTCAACAGTCAGTTCAGCGCCGTGCTCTCTGACTATTTTTTCCACAATCATCAAACCTAAACCTGTTCCCTTGTTTTTATTGGTAAAGTACGGTTCAAAAATACTGGCTATATCATTAGCTGAAATCCCGCATCCTGTGTCGGAGACAACTATGAAAAGCTTGTCTTTTTCGTTGTCATGGAAAGTCTCAAGTCTGATCAACCCGCCGCTTGGCATTGCCTGCATGGCATTCTTGATAATATTAAAGAAAGCCTGTTTAAGCTGATTGTGGTCGCCATTAATAAGAGGGCAAACTTCAAGGAAATTTCTTTCTACGCCAACTGAGTGTTCGTCCAGTTCATTCTTCATAAACTCTACAGTATAAATTAGAATATCCTGAACATCAAGTGGTTCATAAGTCGTCTTTGTCGGCCTTATCGCGCTTAAAAATTGCGATATGATGAGGTCTAATCTCTTGACCTCACTCCTTGCAGTATGAAGAATATCCAGAACTTCATACTCCATCTTCCCTTTTAATTCCCTTTCAAGAAGTTCAAGATGGATATTTAAACTGTTTAGCGGATTGCCGATTTCATGAGCCACACCAGCCGCCAGCATAGACATCAAAGCAACTTTCTCGCTCTCAAGGTTCTCTTCCTGATTTCTGATTTTTTCTGTTACATCGCTCAGAATTATTGTCGCAAGATTGTCGCCGTCATCGTGCGGAACTACATAAAAACTTATAATTCGTCTGACAGGATAAAATATCTCAAATTCCTGCCTTGATATTCTGTACCAATCTTTTTCCTCATATTGAAGGATCCTGCCCCAGTCAACATCTTTGAGAAAAGTCGAAATCTTGAGTTCTTTGGACTCTTCGGGTATGCCCAGCATATCCGAGGAACTCCTATTGTAGTACATTATATTTAAATCTCTGTCTATGACGACTATTCCTTCTTTTATTGCATTGAATACTATTTCAAGAAAGTCTTTGTGTTTGATAAGCTTATGAATAAACGCCTGTAGATTTTCAGGGTCGAGATTATCAACTTTGGATAGAATATTGTCTAAGAAAAAACCCTTCATTTTTGATAGCTCGAAAGAAGTTGATTGTGAAATTTTGTCTCAATTAAAATACGAATATGTTATGCGATATTTTAACACACTCTTTTTATAACAGCAAAACTCAAGTTTCAATTGTTGCTAGATTTCTGATGATTTTTTTGCTAAATACGGTTTTATCTGATAGAATCTTACCATAAGAACTTATAAAGAACTCATTAATCCTAATGGAGCGTACGAAATGAAAGTCATAGCCTACAATGGTAGCCCAAGAAAAAATGGAAACACCTCAATTCTAATCCAGACTGTATTCAAACAGCTCAATAAAGAAGGTATTGAAACAGAAGAAATTAACATCGGCCTTAAAAACTACAAAGGCTGTATCGGCTGTATGAAATGCGCAGAACTCAAAAACAGCAAATGCATAATTGCTACAGACGACCTCAATAGCCAGATAGAAAAAATCAAAGAGGCAGACGGACTTATACTCGGAAGCCCCATTTACTGTGCAAATGTTTCCGGGCAGATGAAAACATTCATAGACAGAGTAAGCATGGTGAGCGCCGTAAATGGCGATCTCTTTGCAAGAAAACCAGGCGCCGCAGTTCTTGCTGTAAGAAGAGCCGGAGCTGTTCAGGGACTAAACACAATTAACGCTTTCTTCACAATAGGCCAGATGCTCATAGTAGGAACCACATATTGGAATATGGGCTTTGGAATGCAGGAAGGCGAAGTTTTTAAAGATGAAGAAGGCCTCCAGACAATGACCAATCTTGGTAAAAATATGGCTTGGCTTCTCAAATGTCTTGAACTTGCAAAAGGCAAAGTAACTGAACCAGACGGCGCTAGACAAGTATTAACCAATTTTATTAGATAATTTAGCAAAAAAGGGAGGACAAATCATGGCTAACTCAATCAACATTTTCGAAGTTCTAGGGGAAGACAAGGACTTTCTTCTCAATCACCAGTGCACCACAATACCAAAGGAAATGCTCCATCTACCTTCAAAAACCTTTGTAGATGACATTTTTGCACCATCAGACAGATCTATAAATGTCCTTAGAAACCTCCAGCATACATTTAACTCTGGCAGGCTTTCGGGTACAGGTTACATCTCCATCCTTCCTGTTGACCAGGGAATCGAACACTCTGCGGGCGCCTCTTTCGCACCAAACCCACTTTACTTTGATCCGGAAAACATAGTTAAACTTGCCATCGAAGCCGGATGTAACGCAGTAGCTTCAACTCTTGGAGTATTAGCTTCCGTATCAAGAAAATATGCTCACAAAATTCCATTCCTTTTAAAACTTAATCACAATGAAATACTCTCATATCCAAATACATACGATGAAAAACTCTTTGCCTCAGTCGAAGAAGCCTGGAACCTTGGCGCTACATGTGTAGGGGCAACTATTTATTTCGGTTCTGCTGAATCCAGACGACAGATAGAAGAAATTTCTGTTGCTTTCGAAAGAGCTCATCAGCTTGGTATGTTCACAGTCTTGTGGTGCTACCTTAGAAACAATGGATTCACAAAAGATGGAGTTAACTACGAATCATCTGCTGACCTCACAGGACAGGCAAATCATATCGGAGTAACTATCAAAGCAGATATAATCAAGCAGAAACTACCTGACTGTAATGGCGGATACAATGCCATTAAGTTTGGCAAAACTAGCCCGTTAGTCTATTCAAAACTAACTACAGAGCACCCGATTGATTTAACTAGATATCAGGTCGCAAACTGCTATATGGGCAGAGCAGGACTTATAAATTCAGGCGGCGCATCTGGAAAGAATGATACTCAGGATGCAGTCAAAACAGCCGTTATTAATAAACGCGCAGGCGGCATGGGACTTATCATGGGCAGAAAAGCCTTCCAGAAACCGATGGATGAAGGAATCAAACTCATCCAGGCAGTTCAGGATGTGTATCTCTCAAAAGACATAACAATCGCATAATTAAAAGCTAAGAATGGTTAAATTCCTGAGATTCATTAAAGGGTTTATCAAGTACCTCATCATTGGGTTGCTCTATCTTTGGTGCATCGGAGGAGTTTATTACCTAAATTTTATACCTGAAAACCTCAGGTCATCTATTACCTGGCTTTTCATACTAGTTTTACCTCTGTGTCTGATTATTTTCAGACGCAGATGGTTCGTCTATTGGATAGCGTTGCTAATTTGTCTTTCGATTGCGGCATATTACAAATTTGAGCCGGCATCGAATGACGGTGACTGGGATGTAAATTGGGCAGTGGTACCTTCGGTGACATTCAAAGGTGATGAAGTCAATATCAAAAATATCCGTGATTTCCAGTATAGGAGCGAAACAGATTTTATACCTCACTATTATGACAAAACTTTCGATTTAAATGATATTGATTCGCTTTATTATGTTCTGTCCTACTGGGACGGGAACAAAGCTGTAGCGCACTCCATACTTTCTTTCGGATTTAAAGGCGGAGACTATCTGTGTATTTCAGTCGAAACGCGCCTCAAAAAGAACCAGCCGCAAACAGGAATAGGCGGACTATATAATCAATACGGATTACTTTATATTCTTGCCGATGAAAGAGATGTCCTAAGGCTCAGAACAAATTTCAGAAAAGAAGAAGTTTATATGTATCAGGTCAAACCAAATAAAGAGATGATCAGAGCTCTCTTTACCGCAATTATTAACAGAGTGGACAAACTCAAAACTCAGCCTCAGTTCTATAACACAGTCAAGCATAGCTGTCTTACTAGTTTGCTTGCTGATCTACGGCAAGTAAGAGGAGAAAGCCTTGAGTTTGATTACAGACATATTTTCAATGGTTACTCTGATGAATTATTTTATGAAAAAGGAGCTTTCACAAACGAGAATATGCCATTTGCAAAGTTTAAGGAAATACATCACATCAACCAATACATCAAAGATAACAGCAGTATCACTGATTATTCAAAAGACATCAGACAATTTGAGACCTTAAAAAAGGAATAACCATCGAGTGCTTAAATATGCTAAAAATTATACCTGTTTCTTAGTTCTAAGCATTATTCTTTTGGGATGCTCGACTTCGCACCTAACTTATGTCGGCAATGATAACTGGGCAGCTACTATGGCTAAATCGCCTTTGACGACAGGCGACTTATCCTATAAAACTCGCTACTTTCTTGTCAAAAATGCACTGATAGATGCCTATAACAATGATCATCAGAAAGTCATTAAGACTCTTGCATTGTTTGTAGAAAACCCTAGCGACAAACTAATTCCCGGCGAAGACAGTAAAATTGAGGCCCTCTCGGTACTTGTGGAACTTTGCACTTATGAAGCGCAAAATACATCTAAGAAGGAATCAATGAAGTACTGGATGTCAGCAGCTTTCTATTCATATAAATATATTTTTGATAAATCATTAAATCAGAATGCCACTGCATACAATGCGCTTGATTATGCCGCAGACATTCGTTTCTATAACTATGCCCTATCAAAAATCTACTCTTACTGCGCTGATAACGACATTTCGCTGGAAGAGCCTCAAGGGTTTCCTTTAGTTCTGGGTATAGTTAAACTTTCGCCTGTAAAATCAGACTTGATATGGTCATATTCGAGATTTGACAGTTATGTAAATGGTTATGACTACATACCTAAAAACCTACAATCACATAGCTATGTGTCAGGCTTGGGCGTACCGATTCTTGGCTTACAAAAATATACTCCTGGAACAAAAATCAATAAAGATCTTGCCCTCGTAAGTCTGGTTTATCCTTTCACATTCATTATCAAGTTTGTAAATTTTGATATGAGCAAAGGCACAATAAACGCTGTTCCTGAATTCTATGACAGTTTTAATGATGAGTACACTCAAATTGAAGGGCAGGAAATCCCTTTATCAAAGGATTATTCGCTCGCTCTGGCTGAAAGCACCGATTCCTACCAGTCCATCAGCGGAATAAAATACATGTTCAATCCTGCGGCCATGGGAGATTTACAGGGACTCTATCTTATGGCACCCTATAACCCGAAAAAAATACCGGTCTTGCTTGTTCATGGTTTGATGTCAAGTCCCGGTACATGGCTGGAAATGCTTAATACACTTCTAAGCGACGAAAGAATCCGTGAAAACTACCAGTTCTGGGCATACACATACCCAACAGGACAACCTATATACTACTCTGAATATCAGTTCAGAAACTCAATCATGGAAGTTCGCAAAAAATATGACCCTCAGAATAAAGATTTCGGATTCAATCACATGGTTATTATCGGACATAGCATGGGTGGACTCCTAACAAGGCTCTCTGTCCAGGACAGCAAAAATGATTATCTGGTTAACAAAGTTACCGGGGCAGATGTAAGCAAGTTAGAATTAAGCGACAAAGAAAAACAATTTCTGAATGAAGTCGGAGTATTCAAACCCCTGCCCTTTGTCGGATGCATAATACTTTTTGCTACGCCAAACAGAGGTTCTGATATGGCTACATTTACTTTCTCAAGAATCGGTTCGTATTTCATTACTCTTCCTACCACAGTCACACAGAACAGTTTTAGCATAATAAAAGAAGCCGCCATAGCCTCAGGACTGCATCCTGATGATAATCCTATTCCTAACGGAATAGACAGCTTGGCACCTAATAGCAAGTATCTTGACTCGTCAGTTGACCTGCCTTTCAAAAAAAACCTTGAAATACACACTATCATCGGCAATCAGATGAAAGCAGGAGAAAAATCAGGTTCAGATGGAGTCGTCCCCTATTCAAGCGCCCATCTTGACAATGTTCAGAGTGAACTCGTAATCAAATCAGACCACAGTTCACATCAGACGGCTGAAGGAATCAAGGAAGTCTCGCGAATCCTGCTCGAATACCTTAATAAACTTGACAAGGAAAAATCTCCTGATTCCGAAAGAAGTCTCTAAGATGAAACTAACTTATTCATCTCTTGAAACATCATCTTTTCTGGGCTTCCTATTCGAAATACAAACCACAAATTCACCTTTAATAGCCCGGCTTTCCAATATTTTTAAAACTTCAGTTACCTTGCCTCTTATAATTTCCTCGTGCATTTTTGTTGCTTCGCGGATTATGGCTATATCAGCTTCTGGACCAATTACCTCGATAATCTCATTGAGAAGTTTTATAACTCTGTATGGTGACTCAAATATAAAAGCAGTTTTTTCGTCCTGACCTATTTCGGTCAAAATCCGTGTTCTTGCCCCATGTTTCGGCGGTAAGAATCCATAGAAAGAAAACTTTTCAACTGGCAAAGCGCAAGCCATTGCCGCGAAAACCAGAGCAGAAACTCCAGGAATAATCTCAACTTTTATTTCATTTTTAACAGCTTCCCGGATCATCAGAAAACCCGGATCAGAAATACATGGAGCGCCTGCTTCAGTAATCAAAGCTACCTTTTTGCCGTTCTTGACTTCCTCTATTATGTAATCGAAAGTCTTGTGCTCATTTTGCATGTGATGGCTAATGAGTCTCTTTGCGGGAATTGAATATCTATCGAGCAGGATTCTTGACTTGCGAGTGTCTTCAGCAGCAATAATATCCGCCTCGCCTAAAATCCTCACGGCTCGATAAGTAATGTCTTCGAGATTGCCGATTGGAGTTGCTATGAGGTATAAAACGCCATTTGTACCTTTGCTTTTATCCATATAAATCCTATAGTTTGAGTTAAGATATTTTATACTTGAATCCTGGTTTTATACAATGACCGACAATAAAAATATTTCATCTGATACCGACCCTGTCAAACTAGTCAAATACATAAGTTCATGCGGGATTGCTTCAAGGCGTAATTCATTTGACCTTATCAAAATCGGCAAAGTATCTGTAAATGGGACAATTATTAGCGAACCGAGTTATCTTGTAAAACAAACAGACAAAATAACAGTAAACGGAGACGAAGTCTCCCCGGAAAACTTTATATATGTTATGCTCAACAAGCCCCAAGATTACGCTTGCACCAATTCTGATCCTCACGCAGATAAAAAGGCGATTGATCTCATAAATTGCCCATACAGACTTTTCAGCGCCGGCAGACTGGATAAAGACAGCGAAGGGCTGCTTATATTTACTAATGACGGCAATTATGCAGACAAACTCATCCATCCTAGAAACTGCATTCTCAAAAAATATGAAGTATTTACATCTGACAGAATCCCTGAATCCAAACTAAAAGAATTATCAGTCGGAATAGTTGACGACGGCGAAACTCTCAAAGCTTATGATATAAAACAAATATCAAATAAAGAGTACATCTTTACACTCAATGAAGGCAAAAAACGCGAAATCCGCAGGATGGTCAGATATTCAGGGACTAGAGTAGTCAGGCTGACCCGTATCAGTATCGGCTCGCTCAAACTTGGCAATCTCAAACTAGGTGAATGGAAATACATGACCCAACATGACATAGCTAAGAGCCTTAAAATTTGCTAATATAAACCGCTCAGCTTTCTAATGCTGCGATGACAAGCTTTTAGGAGCATTCTAAGGGACTTCTGACGACTAACAATAAATTTTTTCATGTTTTTTGAGCAATTAATTGTTTACTCCCCCCCCCATGCTAAAATTAAATTAATGATGATACTTAGCCATTAGCTTTCATATAGAAAAAATTTTAATGCTAAATTAACCGTCTATGAATAATAATGAGCATAAAACCATTCTTCTTGTCGAAGACGACCTTCTATTAGCAATGGTCGAAGGATTAACCATAGAGAAGTTCGGGTATAAAGTTATCAAAGCTAATACAGGAGAAAAAGCTGTTGAGCTAGCTGAAATATCGCCTGAGATAGACCTTATTCTAATGGACATCAACCTAGGTGCAGGAATAGACGGCACTCAGGCTGCCAGAGAGATACTCGCAAAAAGGCATATACCCATTGTATTTCTGACATCCCACATGGGAAAAGAATATGTTGACAAAGTAAAAGAGATTACCCGTTACGGATATGTCATTAAAAACTCAACCTCCTTCGTTCTTCAATCATCCATTGAGATGGCATTTGAGTTATTTGAAGCTAATAGAGACATTAAAATAAAAAGTCAGACTTTGGATTTAAATAAAGAGAGATTCTCGACATATTTTAATATTGCTGCTGTAATGTTATGCTCTCTTGATGTTAATGGTTCAGTAACTTCTATAAACCATAAAGGCTGTGAAATTCTTAGCCTAGCTGAAGGGGAAATAATCGGCAAGAATTGGTTTGACAACTTCCTGCCGAAAAATATAATTTCTGAAGTTAAGGGAGTATTTCAGTCTATTATCTCAGGTTTTATTCAACCTGTAGAATACTATGAAAACCCTATACTGACTAAGAACGGAGAAGAAAAGATTATTTCTTTTCACAATACAATACTTAAAGATGAGAATAACAACATAAGTGGGATTTTATTTTCTGGAGAAGACATAACAGAGAAAAAGAAAGTTGAACGAAAACTTTCTGAAAGATTCTCACTATATCCTAAAACAGCGAAGAGCGACAGGAGTAACTGGTTTGATGTTCCTGAAGGTCTAATAAATAAATGGCAACGGATTATTGATATCATGGGAAGAATAATGGATGTCCCTGCTTCCCTTATTATGCGAATAAATGATTCAGATATCACAGTTTTTCTTTCAAGCAGAAATAAGGGTAATCCTTATAAATCTGGAGATAAAGAACACTTAAAAGACTCAGGATTGTACTGCGAAACGGTTATAAGTACCAATAAAATGCTTCTGGTGGCTAATGCCCTTACTGATGAACATTGGATGCATAATCCAGATATAAAACTCAATATGATTTCCTATCTGGGGTTTCCTATCCATTTGCCAGACGGAAAGCCATTTGGCACGATATGCGTTCTTGATAAAAAAGATAATAAATACTCGGAATCACATAAAAATTTGATGGCCGTTTATCGAGACACAATAGAAACAGATATTGAGTTGTTGTTTATCTCTCAATCTTTAGTTGAAAAGAATAACCAACTGCAAATCGATATCGCAGAACGCAAGAAATTCGAAGAAAAAATCCAATCGCTACTTTATGAAAAAGAACTACTTTTAAAAGAAGTCCATCACCGTATCAAAAATAATATGGCTACTGTATCTGGTTTGCTTATGCTTCAAGCGGCTTCTATAAAAGACCAATCAGCGATAAATGCTCTGAATGATGCTCAAAGCAGACTACAGAGTATGAGCGTGCTTTATAACAAACTCTATCGTTCAGATAACTTCAGTGAAATTAACCTCAAAGATTATTTGAATAACTTAATTGACTCGGCCTTTTTCTCAGCATCAGGAGGCACTCATATTTTTGTAGAAAAAAATCTCGAAGATATTACAGTCTCTGCAAAAATATCTTTCAGTCTTGGAATAATAATTAATGAACTACTAACCAATATCATTAAGTATGCATTCAAAGGTATGGATAAAGGCACAGTAATAATTACAGCTTCAAAGAAAGGAGAGATAGTTGAAGTTGTTGTTCAGGATCATGGAGTCGGAATGCCGCCAAATATAAGCTACAAGAATTCAAAAGGTTTTGGTCTTTCCCTCGTAGATATGATGGCAAAACAAATAAATGGAACTATTCATATCGAAAACCATAACGGAACAAAGTTTATCTTAGATTTTCCGGAAGTTTTTCAGAATTTTGTGTAAATGGTCATAGTCAAATATAATAAAAATACT
>JBAXXY010000055.1:0-15724 GCA_037127655.1 Lentisphaerota bacterium | reverse complement strand
TTATAAGCCTGCCCGGCTTTTTGAACCGCTTCCTGCAAAGCAAAAATGGCAGACTGGGACATTCCTGTATAGAAGTTAATTTTTGCTATACCTAGAGAAATAGCTTTTTTAAAGTCTTTTTCTGATATTCCAGAACCGCCGTGAAGAACGAGCGGGCAGGAAACTTTATTCCTTATTTTCTCCAATAAGTCAAAAGCAAGATCGGGGTCACCCTTGTATTTTCCGTGGCAATTACCGATAGCTACTGCCAGAGCGTCTATTGTAGTTTCATTTACAAATCTTTCGGCCTGTTCAGGGTTTGTCATCAGCGAGCGGTCAACAGAACCAATCAAACCCCCGCCCTCTTCACCGCCTACTGCTCCAAGTTCAGCCTCGACTGAAACTCCTTTTGAATGGCATAGCTTTACAATTTCAGAGGTTTTATTGATGTTCTCTTCAAATCCATATTTCGAACCATCAAACATTATTGAAGTAAAACCGCTCTTAAGCGCCCTATTTACTGCATCCAATGTCAATCCGTGGTCAAGGTTTATAGCCACAGGAACAGGCGAATTTTTAGCCAAAGCAATAAACATCGGCATCATCTGCTCGGGAATGCAGTAAGGGTAATGAACTTCGGCGATGTTGAGTATCACAGGTGACTTCTTCTCGACAGCCGCGCCGATAACAGCTTTTACGAAGTGAGAATCAACTGCATTGAAAGCACCTACGGCGTAACCGCGTTTGTATGCTGGAGCCAATATTTCCTTAAGTGTTACCAATGACATAATGAAAACCTCCCATTTTATTTATTTACTTTGGTCTGTAAAATTTATTTCTTTTTCTTCTTCTCAACAGAAAAACCGAATTTACCTATCAAGTCTCCAAGCATATAATATTTTCCGTGAGAATAGCAGATGGGTTCGGCTTTAGCCAAATCAAATACATCGTTTTCCTTATTGAAGAACTTCTCATCAGCGTTAATCGCTACTACTTCAGCGATGAACATATCGTGCGAACCGAGCGCTTTTATCTCTTTGACGGCACACTCGATATTGATTGGGGATTCTTTAATAATCGGCGAGATGACTTTCTGAGCCTTTCCGGGTGTAAGATTCATCTCTTTAAATTTGTCAAAATCTTTCCCGGATTTAACTCCGCACCAGTCTGTAGCAAATGCTAGTTTTTTAGTGGTCAGATTAATGACAAAATCACCTGTTTTCTTAATTATTTCGTATGAATGTCTTTCTGGTCTAACTGAGATATAGCACATCGGAGGATTTGTGCAGATAGTCCCAGTCCACGCAATTGTTATAATATTTAATCCGGTCTGTTCATTGCCGCAGCTGACCATTACCGCAGGCAGCGGATAAACCATTGTGCCGGGTTTCCATGCTATTTTAGCCATAATGTCCTCTTAATCTTTTTACTTGCTGTTTGATTTTAACTATAGATTCTAAGGAATTTACTGAAATTAACAACAAAATTAAAAAGTGATATTTTTGATTTTGCTATTTAAATACAGCTATGTGTCTTTTAGAATTGAAGCATTGCCAACATCAAAATATTAAGCACTTGTATTTCTCATGTTTCTAAAAAAAATCCTAGGTAAACTCTTAGCCTTAGCAATTATATCCTTGTTGCTGTCGGCATGTGGTAAGTCCAAATCTGACAGCAATTCAGTTCAGGTCGAGATTATGTTGCCAAGCGGAGGAAACTTTCAGGAATTTCTAAATAATGAGATAGTCCCGGCTTTCAAGAAAAAACACCCCAATATAAAAATCCTTGTGTCAAATGATGATAAGACTATCCTTGCCACCCGTTTAGCCGCAGGAGATCCACCTGATGTTTATGCAGGCACATTTGGTTATATGCCTATGAAGTTTGCCCAGATGGGGAGACTTGTGGATTATATGAAATACAAAGACTACCCTGAACTGGCAAAAAGAATTGACCCCAGATTCAGAGGGGATCTGCTAGACGGGGTTTATTATGTGCCATGGAATGTTACGACACAGCTTATGGTTTACAATAAAGACCTCTTCAAGGAAGCCGGATTGAACCCCGATCGTCCGCCCGAAACGCTTGATGAATTTCTGGACTATGCAAAAAAGATAACCGCTCTTCCAAACAGAAAAAACGGCTCAAAAGTTTACGGTACTCTCTTCTGGAACGATGCTCTGTCATGGGGCGGATGGTACTGGACAATGTTAGCTCCGATGTATTACACAATTAACGGCGGGAAATATGAACTTCTCAACCCGCAAGGCACAAAAATCGTATTTAACCTTCCTAATGCAAAAATGGCTGAGTACCTCAAGTTTATGCAGAGCGCTCAGAAATATGCGCCTCTTGATTTCAAGAAAAGTTTCCCTTCAGGAACAATCGGAATGTGGCTTCAGTTTGGTTACGGGTGGGTGCCGACTTTAAAAGAAGCATCTGGCAAGCCTATGATAATCGGCGACAACATTGGGTTAGCTCCCCTGCCCGTTCCCAAAAAAGGCGATGCATCCTATTCTACTCTTGACGGCAGAGCGCTGATGCTATTCAGAAGCAATCCACATAAAGAAGACGCGGCCTGGGAACTGGTTAAATTCCTCATGGAAGAGGAAAACAATCTAAAGGCCTGCAAAGTGTTAGGTCAGCTTCCGTCCCTTACAACACTTGAAAATGATCCATTCTTTCAGTCCCCCGAAGCTCAGCCTTTCATTAAACAACTTGATCATGTTCTGCCTAATGAAAATGCCGCAGTTTCAGACCAAGTCCAGAATCTCGTGCTTCAGATGTATATGCAGACGGTTGTTCTAAACAAAAAACCAATTGACAAGGCCATAGCAGAAACAGCTAAGAAAGCTATGGAAATTCTAGTAACCGATCAGGAATAAGTTATGAAAAAACTAAACAGCAGTCAGAAATGGGGCATTTTCTTTATTGCTCCGTGGGCAATAATGTTTCTGGTCTTCCTCGCTTATCCTATATATCTGTCGCTCAAGAACAGTTTTCTTAAAATCAATCTGATACAGCCCGAAAAGACGATGTTCGTCGGCTTCGAGAACTGGATCAGGGCTTTGACCGACCTCCTCTTCTGGCAGTCAATTTTCAATATTTTCTACAATCAGATAATCTTCATTATTTTAAGCATGGCAATAGGTCTTCTGCTTGCCTCTATTCTTATTGAGATTAAATATGCAAAATCTTTTTTCAGAACCGTTTACTTCCTGCCTGTCATTACATCACTGCCCGTGGCAATGGTTATATTCTCTTATCTTGTCAATCCTACCGGACCGATACAGATGGTACTGATGAAGTGGCACATACTCACAAACCCTATTATATGGACTTTTGATAAATGGCTGCCTATGCCGATTATAGCACTGTTCAGCTGTTGGAAATGGTTTGGCATTCAGATGATTATCTTTATGGCCGGAATGGCCGGGATTGACAGGTCAGTTTACGAGGCGGCTGACATTGACGGCGCGACATGGTTTGACAAATTTAAAAAAATAACGATTCCTTCTCTGAAACCTCAAATTATTTTCGTTCTTTCGATGAATATCATCAACGGACTTCAGATGTTTACAGAAGTCTTTATGAACTTTGACATTTCAGGCGGCCCCTACCACTCGGCGCTGACCCCTGTTCTCTATTTGTTTAATCAGGGTTTCTACAATATGGACATGGGATATGCATCAGCCCTGGGTCTGCTTCTTAGCGTAATTATTTTTATCTTAACCAAGGCTCAGATGCGAATCATGCGAGCCTATGAGGACTAGAAAGATATGAGCAGAAAAGTTTTCAACAAAAAAAATATTGTTATGTACGCGATCCTGATATTCGGCCTGCTAATAGTCGTATATCCTTTCTTCTTCATGCTGATGAACTCTATCAAAACAGGCCCGGAAATAGTCAATAATCCCACAGCTCTTCCCACCTCGTTAAATATCAATGGGTACATTGAAATCTTCAAAAGTCTTAATATGGGCAATCTCTTCATAAACTCCATATTTATATCTGCTTCTGTTACTTTTCTTAATGTTATTCTTTCGTCCATGACGGCTTATGGACTGGTCAAAACTAAACTTCCTTTCAAAGACAGGATTCTTGATATTATCCTTGCTTCAATGATGGTTCCCGGCGTGCTTCTTCTCATCCCTTCGTACTGCATGCTCTACAGCTGGGACTGGATAAACACATATCGCGTACTTATCATTCCATTCTGCCTCAGCCCATTCAATATATTTTTGATGGTACAGTTTCTCAGGCAGGTTGATAACTCTTATCTTGAAGCCGCCAGAATAGATGGAGCAAACGAACTTCAGATCTTCCTGAAAGTGATTCTTCCGATGTCTAAACCCATCATAGCTACACTGACTATCCTCACATTCATGGGTAGCTGGAACGACTTCCTTAATCCCCTTCTCTATCTTAGAGGCGAATCCCGTATGACTGTCCAGCTGGCTGTTTATAAATTCCAGACGGCCATCCCAGGAGTACACGCTGAACAGCTCTGGGCCGCCATCACTATTGTCACGATTCCCATAGTAATAGTTTACCTCTTTATGCAAAAGAACTTCATGAAAGCATTTGGAGGCGTAGGGCTTAAATGACATCATCCATTAAACATACTTTCATAAAAAACAAAGTGTTCCTGATTGCGTTGATAGCAATAATTGTACTGCTTGTCACATACGCTTCAGCATGGTTTAAACTCGATTCTATGGCAAAAGGATATTATGCCGATGCAATGAGAAACTACGAGTCGGGCAAAATTATGGCAGCGCTCAAAGGCGAGAAAGTGCTTTCCGCTGATTCGAGCGAATATATTTATCATGGTGGGTTTGAACAGGTAGTGGATGCTTTCAGGAGTAAATTTGCTTTTCCTAAACCGCAGGTTTACTATCTGGCTGAAAGTAAAATTGAAAATATCTTACAAAAAAACATAACTCCTGAAATAGGATACGCTATCTATAAAAAATTCTTCAGATTAGATAACGAATATCTTGGCGACATTCTCATTAGAATTGGCGATATCTACCACGCAAAAAAGAACTTTCCTGAAGCATTAAAAGCCTACAATCTAGCTGAAGAATCTTTCCCATTCAATTCAGTAATAGCAGGACAGGCAAATAAGAAAATACATGACTTGGATGCGTCCATAAGTCACTTCCAGTAATTTCTAAAATAGTACTTCTTAGGGATATTTCGAGGTTTATTTATAGTTTAATCCGTGTCCTAGATGATACAAAAGAATATTTTTGTCCGTGTCAAAAATATCAACAGGGAGTTTGCCTCGTGGATTTATCTCTGGCAGTTGCTCCCCTTCTGGTGCGAATATCGCATAAGGCGCAGTTTGGAGATTGATAGCAAGTGTCGCCTGAGCGTAGTTAGTCTGGTCAAACCCCGGCGCTCCGTAAATGGCAAGGTATGCTGCGCAGTTTGGAATCTGCGAAATATCATAAGGATTTCGGCAAGCAACAACCGCGCACTTCTTTTCTGTTTCTTTCGCTGAAATAGCAATCTGATCAGGAAGAATTGAAGCTGAAGTAATGTTGTAAGTAAGAATTATAATAAAATCAGAATTTCTTATTTTATTCTTTAGTCCGGCAGAAATATTGAGTTTGTAGTCAGCGATTTCATGTTCGACACTAATCGCGGTTTTCCCTTTTTCAGCGATAGCGCTCAGTGATTCTGAAAAGAGTCTAATCCTAGTATTATTTTCTCCAACAATTAATATTCTTGAGCCTTTACTGAGGTTAAATGGTAGTATGGAATCATCATTTTTAACTAAAGTGATTCCAGCAGAGGCGGCTTTTCTTTCAATATCTCTATGATATTTGCACGCTATTATTGCTTCAGCTTTTTTAACCTCAAGCTCTGAATCCGGATTGGTTTGAGCCTTGTAAAGCAGATCGTGTTTTGCCTTAAGCAAAAGAAGCCTGGAAACAGACTCTTCCACTCTTGCGGCAAAAACTGCATTTGTGTGATATTCATTTTTGAGCGCTACAATCAATTGATCCAGTTTGGGAATATCTTCCATTCGCCATATTCTCACGGGCATTACAGCCATATCAGAACCCGCTAAAATGGTTTTTATTCCGGCCTCTTCAGCGCCGAAATTATCGCTGATCGCTTTCATATCGAGGGCATCTGTGAGGACTATTCCCTCGAAATTCATTTCATTTCTTAAAAGTTCAGTCGTAATTTTGTATGACAATGTAGCAGGAGTACCGATTTCTTTGCCGTCTTTTTTTGATATTTGTTTTGAATCGTCCAAAGCAGGAACAATTACATGAGCAATCATTATCGTTTCAACTCCAGCCTTAAACGCTTCTCTGAAAGGCGCAAGATCAATATTGTGTATATCTTCAAGCGAATAATCAACGACTGCTAAACCTATATGAGTATCTGCATTGGTGTTTCCGTGTCCTGGAAAATGCTTTACGCAGGACAATGTTTTTGAAGCTTTGAGTCCTTCAATGTATGCTACACCCATTTTCGAGACTAACTCAGACGAACTGCCAAAGGATCTTATCCCGATAATCGGATTGCTTTGATTGGAATTAACATCAATAGTCGGGGCAAAGTTCAAGTTGATTTTTAGTGCGGATAATTCATCACCTATGGTTTTTGCTACTTCAAAAGTAAGCTTTGGATCATTTGCTGCGCCTAGAGCCATATTTCCAGGCATGTCTGTCCCGGTCTGAATTCTGGTTACGAGACCGCCTTCCTGATCAATTCCGAGCAGCAGCGGAATTTTTGCAGCATGCTGAAGACTATTAATGAGCTCTATTATCTGTTTAGGAACAGCAGTGTTTTCTTTGAAAAGCGCTATGCCGCCGAGATGGTATTTTGAGATAATTGAAGAAACTTCCTCGGAAGGTTTAGTAAAAGGAATTGCTTCACCATTCAAATTTATGTCCCAAAACCTGAAATCAAGCATCAGAAGCTGCCCGACTTTTTCTTCGACAGACATCGCTTTTTGGATTAAGGATATTTTTCCTGAAAGGGGTTCAACATTCATAATGCTTTCTTGTGATCCAAATTTTTATCTAGCAGTATAGGGCACAAAGGGTTTCTTGCATCAAAGTGGCATTGTAAATTATGGATTTTTCGTTCTTTACACCATTAAAGTGTTTTTTCAAACAGGTTCTTCTATCATTTCTTTTTCATCCTCATTTATGGTATAGGAATTCTTTGAATGATTGAATATAATGAAAGCCATTATGCTTGGGTATGCGCTATTGCCCTCTCAGATTAAAAAGACACATATTCAGTCAAAAATACCATAAAGGGGAACTAGAATGGAAATCTGCAAATCTTATAAAGAAATGGAGCTGGTAAGCTTCACCAACAAAAATGGTCTGACAGTTTCATTTTTTAAGAACGGAACACTTTCAGCCATAACCTATAAAAACCTGATGTTAAATCTCTTTCAGGGAAACCCTATTGATGGTTCTATTTCTGATATATACCTCAGGCTTTATCGCGGGTCTTCTGTAAATTCTATCCCGTTAACCGGAATCACATCTAAAAGCAGATTCTCATTTTCTGATACTCACGCAGAATGGATCGGCGATTTTGAAGGAGTTAACTTCGTATGTCGGTTCTTCCTGGACACAGAGTCTGATATCTGGCTTTGGAAATTGTCTGTCACAAACAACAGCAATGAGCCTGTGTCAGGAGATATTCTTTACATTCAGGATATTGGGATTTCAGATAGGAATGGGATCAGGAATAATGAGGCTTATGTCAGTCAGTACATAGATCATTGTGTTCTTAGCGACAAAAATTTTGGCTATACTATTTGCTCCAGACAAAACCTGCAGCAAAGCATTGACGGCAAAAAATCTTTTCCATGGTTACAGCAGGGCGCTCTGAATGCAGTCAGAGGATACATCACTGACGGCTTTCAATTCTATGGGATGAACTATAAATTTGATAATATTCCTGCCGCCCTTAAGTCCAGGAATCTGGACAATATCAAAAGACAATATGAACTAGCCATGGCAGGACTTGTAACAGAGGAGTTTAAACTCAAAAGAAAATCTTCTGCCGACTTTACTTTTTATGGTCTCTTCCAGACAAATCACGAAGATAAAAGTTGTGAGTCAGACCTTAAAAATATTGCGATGGTTCAAGCATTCTCAGACAGTGTAAAAGTTTCCAAAACAAAATCTCCATCGAGCTGCGATCTCTCCAATTTATTCAGCAACGCTGAGCTACTTAAACCGCTGCCTCTTAATATCAGCGATACAAAGAAATACTTCAGCACAAACCAGAGACACAGAGAAACAATAAAAGATAAACTCTGCTCCTTCTTCTATGACTCAAAAGAAGAGAAAGGCAGACATGTCGTTCTATCTGCCAAGGAACAATCTGTAGAAAGACCGCACGGACATATAATGATGTCCGGAACTGATGTGGATTTCTCCAGTAACCGATTAACCACGACTTCATATATCTATGGTCTTTTTAACTCTCATATCACTTTAGGCAATACATCGTTCAATAAATTTCTTTCAATAACCCGTACTCCTCTTAATATACTCAAATCAAGCGGACAGAGGGTTTTTGTTAAAATTGAAAATCAATACAAACTCCTTGGAATACCATCCGCTTTCGACATCGGGTTCAATTCATGTTCGTGGATATATAAATTTTCGGATTTCATTATCATTGTCAAAGTCTGGACTTCTGCTGAACTTCCTGTCTGCTACCTCGATATAATCGTAGAAGGAAAAAGCAAACTCGAATTCCTGATCACAAATAACATCGTCGCAGGAGTAAATGAATATGATTCCAGCCCCTCAATAAAAATTGACAGCCTAAATAAATTCGTCGAAGTGGTCCCTGACAAAAAAGAACTCATCTCTTCGGCTTTCCCAGATGCGACTTTCTGCATAATTCCTCGCGATCCAAAACAAATCGCAGACTTGGGAACTGATGAGTTGATATTCAATAAAAAAGATTCTGGGTCATATCCTTTTGTCGTCTATAAAACAAATCCAGTCGAATCGTTCTCTCTTGCCTTTTCTGGAAATCTTGAGAAAAAATTAGATCTTTCATCATTGAGCAAGAAAGTTTTCAGCAAGGAAAACAGCCTGGAAGAATCAATCACTAAAATCAATTCAACAACAAGTTCACTTACCAGAAACTTTTCAATTAGCCTAGACAAGTATTCGGACGAAATAGATAAAATCAACGGCTTAGTTAAATGGTACACCCACAATGCGATGATTCATTTCCTGAGTCCTCATGGACTCGAGCAATACAGCGGAGCCGCCTGGGGTACCAGAGATGTGTCCCAGGGACCTGTTGAGTTCTTCCTCTCCACAAATAACAGTCCTGTCGTAAAAAAAATTATTCTTGAGATGTTTTCCCACCAATTTGAAGAAACCGGCACATGGCCCCAATGGTTCATGTTCGATAACTATAGCAAAATTCAACAGGAAGAAAGCCACGGCGATATAATTGTCTGGCCGCTGAAAGTCTTCTGTGATTATTTAAGCGCTTCAGGTGACTTCTCGATACTTTCAGAGAAAATTCCTTATACAAAGGTTCATGGTTTTGATTTCACAAAAGAGAAGCACTCACTTCTTGATCATCTGAAAAAAGAGATCCAATACATCAAGGATAACTTCATCAAAGGCACATCCCTTTCGTGCTACGGAGATGGAGACTGGGATGACACTTTACAGCCGGCTAATTCTGAACTTAGAAAGAAAATGGTTAGCGGCTGGACTACCCTCCTCACATATCAGACTCTTCTCAAGGCTTCCGAAGTCTTCTTGAAGGCAGATCTTAAGGATTTATCCGAAGAGCTCGGAACTATAGCTATTAAAATCCGCGAAGATTATAACAAATTTTTGATTAAAGACGGCATCGCAGGAGGATTCGCCTATTTCAGAGATTCCCGCAATGCTGAACTAATGGTTCATCCCTATGATAATGTAACTGGAATCAAGTATCGCCTGCTCCCGATGACAAGAGGAATAATAAGCGAACTCTTTACCAAAGAACAAGCTGATTTACACATTAGAACCATTAGAGAAAAGCTCTACTGCCCGGATGGAGTCAGGCTGATGGATACTCCTGCTAAGTATATTGGCGGACCCAATAAATACTTCAAGAGAGCCGAACAGGCTTCGAATGTCGGCAGAGAAATATCGCTTCAGTATGTCCATGCTCACATACGCTTTATTGAAGCAATGGCAAAATACGGTGATGCTAAAGAAGTGTTCAAAGCGATCAATACAATAAACCCTATTGGCATAACAAACTTCGTTAAAAATGCCGAACCAAGGCAGTCAAACTCCTACTTCAGCAGTTCAGACCCTGCATTCAATGACAGATATGAAGCACAGGAAAACTTCGCAAAAGTCAGAAAAGGAGAAGTTAAAGTCAAGGGCGGCTGGAGGATTTACTCAAGCGGACCGGGAATTTTTATCAATCAGATTATATCAAACTTCTTAGGCTTCAGAGTAAAATCTGATCACATCGAGATAGATCCAGTCATACCTTTCGAACTTGATGGGCTTTCATTTAGTTTTGATTATGAATTAAGGAAACTCGTCTTCAAATATTCTATCAAAAAAAGCGAGTTCTCTCCTTATCAAATCCTAATCAATGGCAAAGATGTTGCCGACATCAAATATCTCGATAATCCATACAGGAAAGGCGGAGCTGTCATTCCAAAAAACATTTTTGATAAGTTTACTTTAATAAACAAAACCAACATTATAGAAATAAAGATGTAACTAATTGAGAATATCATGAATAAATCTAAAAATACGGACATGGAAAAAAAGATAAACAATCTTCTCAGGAAGATGACTATCGAAGAAAAAATCGGACAGTTATGCCAGTTTGTTGTTGACAGATCCACCGGACCGGAAGTCGGAAAAAACTGTGATGTGGCTGACAAAATCAGAAAAGGAAAAGCCGGTTCCATTCTTAATGTAACCGGAGTCAAGAATATCCGAAAATACCAGGAGATAGCAGTAAAGGAATCCAGACTCGGAATACCTTTGATTTTTGGGTTTGATGTAATCCATGGTTACAAAACCATCTTCCCGGTTCCTTTAGCCATGGCATCAAGCTGGGACTTGGAAGCGATAGAAAAGGCATCAAGAGTCGCCGCGATAGAAGCATCTGCCGCTGGACTCGACTGGACATTTACTCCGATGGTGGACATAGCAAGAGATCCCCGCTGGGGTCGTATTGTAGAAGGAGCTGGAGAAGATCCGCATCTAGGTTCGCTTATTGCGAAAGCGCAGGTGAAAGGTTTTCAGGGGGACAAGCTTGATTCTCCTGACTGCGTAATGGCTTGCGCCAAGCACTATATTGCTTACGGGGCAGTAAGAGCCGGAAAAGATTATGATAATGTAGATGTATCTGAAAGAGAACTCAATGAAGTTTATCTTCCCCCTTTCAAGGCCGCTCTTGACGCAGGCGCAGGAAGCCTTATGGCAGCATTCAACGATGTTAACGGCATCCCGATGCACGGGAATCGAAAACTCATCAGAGAACTTCTATTCAAAAAACTCAAATACGATGGTCTTATAGTCTCCGATTGGAATGCCATAGATGAAATGATTCCTCACGGATACGCCGAAAACCGCAATCATGCAGCGTTGCTCTCGCTGAATGCAGGAGTCGATATGGATATGGTAAGCGGTATCTATGAGAGTGAACTTCCTGGATTGGTTAAAGAAGGCAAGATACCAGTTGCTCTGATAAATGAAGCAGTTAAACGCGTTCTCAGAGCCAAATTCAGAGTCGGACTTTTCGATAATCCATTCATCCACTGCAATGAGGATAGAGAGAAACTGAATATTCTTAGCAAATACCATCGTGAAAGCACGCGGGATGTTGCCAGGAAATCCATGGTTCTTCTCAAGAATGAAAGTCATCACCTGCCACTGAAAAACACTCTTAAAACAATTGCCATTATCGGACCATTGGCTGACTCAAAACTTGATATGCTCGGCTCATGGTATGCTGAGGGAGAAGCAAAAGATGTTGTGACAATCCTTGAAGGGATTAAAAATGCAGTCTCACCTTCAACTCAAGTTCTTTACTCAGAAGGATGTAAAATAGAAGGTGATAATACAGATGGCTTCATTCCAGCAATAAAGATAGCATCCAAAGCAGATATAATTATAGCTGTCCTGGGTGAAGCAGGAGGAATGTCAGGTGAAGCTCATTCAAGAGGAAGCCTAGCTATTCCGGGAAGACAAAATGAGTTGCTTGCGGAACTTAAAAAGACAGGCAAACCTATCGTTCTTGTCCTGTGCAATGGAAGGCCGCTAACCATTAACTGGGCAAAAAATAACATAGATGCGATACTCGAAATATGGTTCCCAGGAACTGAAGCAGGTAACGCTGTAGCCGATGTTCTTTTTGGCAAATACAATCCTTCAGGAAAACTTCCTGTCACATTCCCCTACTCCCTCGGGCAAATACCAATCTACCATTATCACAGAAAATCAGGAAGACCTTTCCAGGCAGAAAATCCATACAGTATAAAATACATCGATATGCCAAGCGAGCCACTTTATCCATTTGGTTATGGTCTGAGTTACACGATATTTGAGTATTCTGATATAATTTTGAACTCAGATAAAATCACTATGGGCGAAACTCTCAAAACCTCAATAACAGTAGTAAATACTGGGCCGTATAATGGCAGGGAAACTGTCCAGCTCTACCTTGAGGATGTCGCAGCAAGCGTCGCTCAACCTGTAAAAAAACTCATTGGGTTTAAGCAAGTTGACATCAAATCAAGAGAGAGCGAAACTGTAGAGTTTTCAATAAAGACTACCGATATGGCATTTCTTAATGAGCACATGAAATTAGTAACTGAAAAAGGTCTTTTCCGACTCTACATAGGCACTAATTCCGAAAATCTAAAAGAAGCAACTTTTATGCTAATGTGAGGACTCAAATATGAAGAAAGCATTGATATTGATTGACTACATTAACGATATTGTTCATCCTAAAGGAAAGACGCCTGGATGCGCCAAGATGTTTGCCGAAAATGATGTTCTGAATAAAGCCAATTCGATCTTGAAACATGCAAGAAAAAATGATTGGCTGATAGTCTGGGTTAAGGTTTGCTTCAGCGAAAACTATGTCGAGGTCGGACCTTATTCTCCAGTTTTTAACGGCGCCAAAAAATTTAAGGCTTATCAGAAAGACTCATGGGGCGCAGAACTCATTGAAGGACTCGATTATCAAGAAGGCGATTGCGTGGTTTTAAAAAACCGTATAAATGCTTTCTATAACACCAATCTGGATCTCCTTCTGAGGGCAAACCAGGTAGAAGAGCTTTACATCGGCGGAGTTTCCACAGAGATGGCTATTCAGGCTACAAGCCGGGATGCTCATGACCGCGACTACAAGGTGAACATCGTCAGTGACCTCTGTGCAAATGCCACAATAGAACTGCATGACGCATCACTTGCCATGCTTGGACGCATAGCCACAATTGCCAATTCTGCAGATCTTAATTAAAGGAAAACTTGATGTTTGTTGATCAGCTAAAGGCATTTTTCCCTGCGCATAAAGATATTAAGTATCTAGCTTTCTGGGCGGCAGTGATATATGGACTCTTTGGAGTTCTATATGCCTTTGTCTTCAAAGGCAATATTTATCTTCTGCTAGCAATGGGAGGTGCTTTAAACTCCGCTTTTATTGAATTAAGATTAATTGAATTTCATTTCACTCACAGATTCAGGATGATTACTGCCATAAATATTACCGTTATCATTCCATTTGTACTGGGGTGCATTTGCGCTTCATATACACTCCTTGCCATATTGGGACTTTTAGCCGCATCAGTAATATTAGCCTTAACAGGAAATGCCAATAAACTTGTCAATGTATTTGCGTTTGTCTTTTCTCTCCTTTTCGTTTTAGGTTTGAATCTTCCGATTCATCTCATTGAAGCTATTTATTATGGAGCATCTCTCGCGGCGGGAACACTTATAATGTCTCTTGTCTCTCTCATTCACTTCTCAATTAAAAGGGAGCCTGATTCAATACCAATGAATGAGCTCTTGCTAGATAAATCATGGTGTTCTTTCACTCAGAGCAAAATCACATATTGCGTTTTTCTGGCTGTAAGCGCATGTGCGGCGTATGGAATTGCTAAAGGTTTTGATATACCAAACAGTTTCTGGGCGCCGATGACAGTATTCATCGTCCTCAAATTTGATAAGGAAGCATCATACAAATTGATATGGCACAGGCTAATAGGAACTTTATGTGGAATAATAGCTGCATCGCCCCTAATATTTTTTATTCATAGTCCATCCGTGCTCATAATTTTAATCCCTGTATTAATGCTCCTGACCACTATTCTTGCAATAGGCAAGTATTACGGAATATATGTATTCTTCCTTACAATGCTAACAGTGATTGGGTTTGCCTGTCTGAAAGACGCAGGAATTGAATCTTTGGAAAGCCGGCTATGGGACACACTTATTGGCGTGGGAATCTCCGCTCTTGTCATATATATCCTGGTGCCAATCTACAGGAAGATTTTAAAGCCGAATGCTTACACCACTGCACATAACATTTAAATATTCTTGCAAAAACAGTCAAATGAGTGATCGTTTACCATCCCAGTGGCCTGCATGTTTGAATAACACACAGCAGAGCCTAAAAACTTAAAACCCCTGCCCTTCAAATCCTTGCTCAATGCATCTGATTCTGGGCTTGTCGGTTTATAATCCTTGAGCGTCTTTAGAGAGTTCACGATTGGTTTGCCATCGACAAAACGCCAGATATAGTTTGAAAAGCTGCCGAATTGCGCCTGAATCTCAAGAAATTTACGGGCGTTGTTGACTGCGGCATTAATCTTCATACGGTTTCTGATTATTCCTGAATCAAGCATCAAAGACTCAATCTTTGACTCATTATATCCGGCAACAATCGCGGCCTCGAAGTTATCGAAGGCTTTTCTATAGTTTCCTCTTTTCCTTAAAACAGTGTACCAACTCAAACCTGCCTGCGCCGATTCCAGAGTCAGAAACTCAAATATTAATCTGTCGTCATAAACTGGCACACCCCATTCCTCGTCATGATATTTAACATAATCCGCCTTAGTTAAATCCACCCATGGACACCTGCATATAGATTGATTCTGTTCATTCATTTTTCAGCCTGGTTTCTTGTTAGTTTGTGTGATTGAGTTAAACTTGATTATACTAGAAAATCCACAGTTTTTAAATTTTCTTATACAGATTATGGACAACAAAAGTATAATTAAGATCGCATGTGTAGGGGACAGCATCACCCAAGGCTGTAATGTCCCGATAGAATTAAGACCTACAGAAAGTTACCCTGCGCAACTTCAAAAGATGCTTGGCCTCGACTTCAAAGTGCATAATTACGGTTACGGCGGAAGAACTATGATCATTGAAACTTCCCCGAACAGAATAGATGAATCATGGAAACTCTCCCCTGTTCCGGTAGATGACGATCCTGGATGCATTCTTCTGAGAAATAACTGCATCCCTGAATCTCCTGACAAAACATTTTACAGTTCGTTGATGTTGTGGCAACCCGATATAATAGTGACAATGCTAGGCACCAACGACTCAAAAGAAAGGCATTGGAATAAGGCTCGATACACTGCAGACTATAAAAATCTCGTTGATGAATTCCTTAAACTCCCAAGTAAACCATCTATCTACATCTGCTCTGTTCCGTTTTGCTATAGCGAAAACAAATGTGACAC
>JBAXXY010000054.1:0-15808 GCA_037127655.1 Lentisphaerota bacterium | reverse complement strand
CTCTACTATACTGGCGTTAACTACAAAATGGGCGAAGTTCATGAGGGCACAGCCACAATGGACTGGATGATCCAGGAGCAGGAAAGAGGAATTACAATCACCTCAGCTGCCACTACATGTGTTTGGAAAAATCACAAGATAAACATTATTGATACTCCAGGGCATGTGGATTTTACTGCTGAAGTCGAGAGGTCGCTTAGAGTTCTTGATGGAGCAGTTAGCGTCTTTTGCGCTGTAGGCGGGGTTCAACCTCAGACAGAAACAGTTTGGAGACAGGCAAGAAAATACAGTGTTCCATTAATTGCCTTTGTTAATAAAATGGATAGGACTGGGGCAGATTTTGAAAAAGTCGTAAGAGAAATGCGGACAAAGTTGAATGCTACAGCAGTTCCGATTCATGTGCCGATAGGTCAGGAAGGCGACTTCGCCGGAATGATAGACATCATTGGCAAGAAGTCCTACTTTTTTGATGGTGATGAGTTTGGCTCAGTTGTCAGGGAAGAAGAAGGCTACAAAAAAGAATATGAAGAAAAAGTTGATGAATACTTAAATTATCTAGTTGAATGTTTATCCGAGTTTAATGACGAGATAATGGAGTTGTTTCTTAATGACAAAATGCCTGATACTGCTCTTATTAGAAAAGCATTGAGAGATGCAGTTGTAAGTGGGAGCATTGTCCCTGTAATTTGCGGCACATCCTTTAAAAATAAGGGAGTTCAACTTCTTCTTGATTCCATAGTTGAATATCTTCCATCTCCGCTTGATATATGGAGTATTGAAGGGAAAGATCCTGATTCAGATGAGAAAAAGAGCGTTCATGCTGGAGATACAGAGCCCTTTACAGCATTGGCATTTAAAATAATGAATGACCCTTATGTGGGTAAACTTACCTTTTTTAGAGTTTATTCCGGCACTGCAAAGACTGGGATGACTATTTATAATCCGCGTACCAGAAAAACAGAAAGATTTGGCAGGCTTCTTCAGATGCATGCTAATTCAAGAGAAGAAAGAGACACTATTTACAGTGGAGATATTGCCGCCGCAGTTGGGCTTAAAGATGTGACTACAGGCGATACGATGTGTCTTGAAAAAGACAGGATAGTCTTGGAAGCTATGAATTTCCCGGAACCAGTAATATCTATTGCTGTTGAACCTAAAACTCAAGCTGACAGAGATAAGCTATATAATGCATTAGGGGCTCTTTCCGATGAGGATCCTACCTTTGTTGTAAAAAGTGATGAAGAGACAGGGCAGACTATTATTTCAGGAATGGGTGAACTTCATCTTGATATAATAATGGATAGATTGGTCAGAGAATTTAAAGTCGGCGCTAATTCAGGTAAACCGCAAGTGGCTTACAGAGAAACTATCAGCTCAAATGCAGAAGCTGACACTAAATTCGTTAGACAGTCTGGCGGTAAAGGACAATATGGACATGTTATTCTTGAGATACTTGTACAAGAGCGTGGACATGGTGTTACGATAGAAAATAAAGTAACTGGCGGTAATATTCCTAGAGAATATATTAAGCCAATTGAGAAAGGTATTTTGGAAGCTGCTAAAAATGGTGTTCTTGCAGGTTATCCACTGATAGATTTCCATGTTAATATTTTAGATGGTTCTTATCATCCTGTTGACTCTTCTGAAATGGCATTTAAAATCGCAGGTTCTATGGCTGTCAAACAGGCTGCAAAAAAAGCAGGGCTTATATTGCTTGAACCGGTAATGAAACTAGAGATTGTGACGCCTGGAGAATACATGGGGGATGTAATAGGCGATGTATCAAGCAGACGCGGAAGCATTGTAGAACTTGATACAGCTGGCCATGAAACAAAAATAGCAGCTCATGTCCCTCTAGCTGAAATGTTCGGTTATGCCACAGCAGTTAGATCTATCTCAAAGGGACGCGCTTCTTACTCAATGGAGCCATGTCATTTTGCTAAAGTACCAAATAATATTCAAGAACAAATATTGGAGAATAATAAATGAGTGCAAAAGAAAGTGCAAAACAACGCATAAGGATTCGTCTTCAGGCTTTTGATCATAGAGTCTTGGATAAATCCGTAAAAGACATTGTCAGTACAGCGAAGAGAACCGGAGCAGTAGTCGCTGGTCCAATTCCCCTTCCAACGAGAATCGAGAGACTTACAGTTAACCGCTCTCCCCATGTTGACAAGAAGTCGATGGATCAATTTGAAACAAGAACACACAAAAGACTGATGGATATAGTTAATCCTACAGCTAAAACAGTTGATGAATTGAAGAAGCTGAATCTGCCTTCAGGAGTAGATATCTCTATAAAGGTTGGATTCTAATTTATTAATCGGCACCAATGCTTTAATCTATTTGATAAGTATGTGCCTTAAGGAGGAAAAAATGAAAGGTCTAATCGGCAAAAAAGTCGGTATGACACAGCTTTATGATGAGACAGGGAAAGTAACTCCTGTTACAGTTATTCAAGCTGGACCATGTACTGTCATTGACCAGATGACAGAAGAGAGAAACGGGTATTCAGCCCTTCAGGTTGGATATGGGGAAAGGAAAGCTAAGAATGTTAGCCAAGCTGTTAAAGGGCATTGCAAAAAAAGCGGAAGAGATGCTAATCCGCCACAGGTTATCCGTGAATTTGAAATTGAAAAGGACGCTAAGTTCGAATTGGGTTCATTGCTTACAGTTGAACAATTCAAAGAAAGTGAATTCGTGGATGTTTACGGTACCACAAAAGGCAAAGGCTTCCAAGGCGTTGTAAGGCGCTATAAATTTGCCGGCGGTAGAGCTTCCCACGGCGGTGGCTGGACAAGAAGACCTGGATCATCAGGACAGCGTACATGGCCTGCAAAAGTTGACAGAAACAAGAGACGCCCTGGTCATATGGGAAATGTCAACTGCACAGTTCAGAATCTTCAAGTAATGCGCGTTGATAAAGAAGATAACTTGCTTTTCATTAAAGGGGCAGTTCCTGGTCCGAATGGCGGAGTCCTCTTAGTTCGTACAGCTAGAAAAAAACCTTCAGCTTAAGAGAGGATATAAAATATTATGAATAAAAATCTTAAGATTTTTAATAAAAACGGCGCTCCTGTTGGTGAATTTATAATTCAAGATCAGTGGGTGGAATTGGAAAAAGGCGAACAGGCTGTTCAAGATGTGATCGTTGCTTACAGAGCCGGGCTCAGAGCAGGAACAGCATCAACTAAAACTCGCGCAATGGTTCGTGGTGGCGGAGCTAAACCGTGGAGACAGAAGGGAACAGGCAGAGCTAGAGCTGGTTCATCCAGAAGTCCTATATTTGTCGGCGGCGGTGTAGCTTTTGGTCCTCATCCTCGTACTTACTTCAAGAAAGTGAATAAGAAAGTTAGAAAGCTTGCCCTCAAAAGAGCATTCTCTGAAAAGATCAATGAAGGTGCAATCACTTTAATCGATAATCTTAATCTTGCAGATTGCAAGACAAAGAACTTCGTTGAAATGCTTGAAAAGCTTAATCTCAATAACGGGAAAGTTCTTGTAGCTGTTAAGGATTTCTCTGAGAACACACTTAAGGCTTCAGCAAATTTACCTAATGTTCTATTGGTAAAAGTTGATTCAATGAATGTATATCAGATGCTTCTGTGCGATACAATTCTTTTCACTGAAGAAACAATTAAAGATTTTATCGCCAAAACTAACTGAGATAGGAGCAAGAAATGTTTAATCCATATTCGATAGTAAAGACAATGCTTGTGAGCGAAAAGAGCTTAGCTCAAAAAGACGCTGGCAAATATGTCTTTGAAATAGATAAAAAAGCTACAAAAATTGATGTTGCTCATGCAGTTGAGGCTATTTACAGTGGAGTTAAAGTTAAGAGCGTAAATGTTCTTATCCGTCCTGGAAAGCCAAAAAGAATGGGTAAAAGGTCTCCAAAGCAGGGTTATACTTCTGAGTCAAAAAGAGCAGTAGTTACTCTGTCTGAAGGTACTATAGAAATAGTTTAAATAATAGGTAAGAGATTATGGCTTTGAAAAGTTTTGTACCATTGACACCAAGCCTTCGTCATATGACCGTTCTTGATTATGCTGAGATTACAGCCACTAAGCCTGAAAAGTCATTGACTAAGGGTATAAGAAGCACTGGCGCAAGGAATAATGAAGGGCATATTACCACCAGATTTAGAGGAGGCGGTAATAAAAGAAGATACAGACAAATTGACTTTAAGAGAGATAAGTTTGGAATCCCAGGAACTGTCAAGACGATAGAGTACGACCCAAACAGAAGTGCGAATATAGCTTTAGTTGACTATGTTGATGGGGAAAAAAGATATATCATTGCTCCTGTGGGACTTATAGTAGGAACATCTGTCTTAAGCGGCGATACTGCTGAAATTAAACCAGGGAATGCAAAAAAACTTAAAGATATACCAGTAGGCGTTAATATTCATAATATCGAAATGAGGCCTGGAAGCGGCGCTAAATTAGCTAGATCAGCAGGTCAAGTAGCTACTCTTCGCGCTAAAGAAGGAGAATATGCTTTAGTTAAACTTCCTAGTGGCGAAGTTCGTAAGATTCATATTGAATGCCTAGCTACGATTGGCCAAGTTGGAAATGTTGAAAAAATGAATGTAACACTTGGAAAAGCTGGCAAAAAACGCTACAAAGGCAAGAGACCACATGTAAGAGGCGTAGCAATGAACCCTGTTGACCATCCAATGGGCGGGGGAGAAGGCAGAACAAGCGGCGGCGGTCATCCTGTTTCTCCATGGGGACAGTTGGCTAAAGGCAAGAAGACAAGAACACCGAAAAAAGCTTCTACTAAATTTATAGTTGAACGCAGGAGAAAGAAATAATGGCTAGATCAATTAAAAAAGGTCCTTTTGTAGATGCTCATCTTCTTGATAAAGTTGAAAAGATGAACAAGACAGGTTTAAAGAAATCAATTAAGACCTGGTCTAGAAGGTCTGTAATTCTCCCTGACTTTGTAGGACATACTTTTACTGTTCATAACGGTAAATTATTTATTTCAGTATTTGTAACTGAAAATATGATTGGCCACAGACTTGGTGAATTTTCACTAACTCGTGTATTCAAGACTCATGGAGTTGTCAGCGGCAAGTAAAGTAAAGCATAGAAATATGTTTTTTAAGCTCCGTAGCCGTTTATCCGGCACGGAGCTTTTTGTTTCTAGTAAATTCATCTTTACTGTGGAAGATTATGATAAATTAGCTAGAATAGTTAAAAGTTGATGAATAATAAAGTTTTCTAACTAAAAAAGAGATTTGTGCTATGCTAGGTATAGAAAAAGTCGCTTATTATATCCCTGAAAAGCGGGTATCTAATTACAATAGAAAAGAAAGATTTGATATAAACGATGAGTTTATCAAGGACAGAATAGGAGTTGAAGAGATTGCTATCAAAGCTGACTCTGAAAATACATCTGATTTATGCATTAGCGCATTTAAGAAACTCAAAGAAAAAATTTCATTTAATGATCATGATATTGATGTAATGGTCGTAGTTACCCAGAATCCTGACTATAGCATTCCGCAAACATCAGCTATTATCCATGGAAAGCTGGGTTTGAAAGAAGAATGTGCGTCTTTTGATATATCGCTTGGATGTTCAGGATTTGTTTATGGGCTTTCTATAATACAGTCATTTATGGCTGCTAATAAAATGAAAAAAGGGCTTCTTTTTACATCCGATCCGTATTCAAAAATAATTAATCCTACTGATAAAAATACATCGCTTCTTTTTGGAGATGCAGCAGCTGTAGTTCTTATATCAGAAAATCCTGTTTTTATTGCTGAAGATTTTATTTTCGGTACCAGTGGAGTTTCTTACAGGGATTTATTATGCGAAAATAATACCCTATATATGAATGGTAGGGGTATAGCTAATTTTGCTGTCAAAGTTGTTCCAAAAGACATTTTGGCGATTCTTGAAAGGAATAATCTTACAATTAGAGATGTAGATAAATATCTTATTCATCAGGGAAGCAGATTTATAGTGACGGCTCTTTCCAAAAAAATTGCCCTAGAAGAATCGAAGGTTATGTATGATATTGCTTCTTATGGAAATACTGTATCATCATCCATACCGATAATGTTGGAAAAAATTTTTGATGATAAATCAATTAAGCTTGCCTTAGCAAGTGGATTCGGAGTTGGGCTATCTTGGTCAAATACCTTATTAAAAAGGGTTAGATAGCTCTGCTTGTCAAGCGTCAAATTAGAAGATAATAGATATGCGTTCTAAATTTGTACTGACGGCTGAAACTTTAAAGTCTGGAATAATTATAAGATCTCCTAATTGGCTAGGAGATGCGATCATGGCTCTCCCAGCAGTGTGTTGCTTTCGAAAGATGATTCCATTAAGTAGTCCTTTTTATGTAGTCTCGCCTTCTAATTTAATTCCGCTTTATAACTCTATTCCGTGGGTGGATAAAGTCATAGAAATTGACAGCGGGCATTCCGTATGGAATAAAAATAAACTGTTGGAAGTAAAAAATTTAAATGTAGAAATAGGTTTTCTTTTCGTTAATTCTTTAAGATCTGCTTATTACTTTTGGAAATGTGTGCCAAAAGTTTTTGGAGCTTCCAACGGTTTAAGAAATATTTTCCTTACAAAAGGTTTCCCTGTTAAATGGCATGAAGCAAAGGGCTACTCAAAAGAACATCAGTCGTATAAATATCTTGAAATGCTTTACGAGCTTGGCGCCGAGAAATGGGATGGAACATACCCAAAATTTAAATTACTTGAAGCATCAGAGATACGAATTGAAGGAGTTTCTAATTTTCTTTCAGATCATAACACGCTAGTCGTTGCTCCTGGTGCAGCCTATGGCCCTGCAAAAAGATGGAGTTCAACAAGCTATAATCAGGTTTGCCGTTACTGGATAGAAGAAATGAAAGGCAAAGTCATCATTTTAGGAGCGAAAAATGAGTGTGATACTGCTAAAGATGTTGCTAATGGACTTAATCCTTCTAAGATTTTGAATTTGGCTGGAAAAACCAATCTGAAAGAACTTCTTTATATTTTAAAGAATTCAAAGCTATGTATCTGCAATGATAGCGGAATAATGCATTTAGGATCAGCGCTTGATATTAAAGGTGTAGCAATATTCGGTTCTACAGACCCTTATGCAACAGGGCCATTAAGCAAAAACTGGGCTGTAGCTATAAAAAAACAAAACTGCTCCCCATGTTTTAGCAGAAGATGCATTAACCCTAGAAAAGACTACAAATGTCTGAATGTGATAACCTCTGATGACATCATCCAAATTATAGTGAAAATGTGCATCTAAAGGGTTTAATTTTCCATGAAAAGAATCTCTCTTTCCCTTTTATCAATCATCTTCATAATTTCAATTTCACTAAATGCGTCAAAAAATAAATTTGTATCGGATATTATTATTTGCTCGAAAGATGATAACTTCACAGATTATCAAATTAGAAAAATAATTTATACAGAGTCCTTCTACTTAAACCAACTTCTTGGCAAAGAATTTCCAAAAACTATAATCAAGGTGAATATAATCGAAGGTTTAGAGGAAATTAAATTTGAAATAAACAGCAATAAAAATTTATTGACTGTTTTTCTAAACTATAGGCTCATTTCGGAAAGAGAAAATTCTTTTAGGAAAAACCTTCTTATTCACATGATGTTGACTGAATATACTCCTCAGAGTTATGATTCGTTAAATAGGAGTTGGATTACTGAGGGATGCTGGTTTTTTGTTAGAAATAATTTAGATAGAGGAGTGAATGAAAAACAAGACTTCCCTTTTGCAAAAATGTTGTTGTCAAATGGCAGTCATCTTTCGGCAGAGGCAATTATAAATTTTGATACTGAACTTGTTGATGGCTTTTTATTTGAACTGTATTATTTTGAAGTATCCGAAATCCTTATTTTAGCTATTATGGATTTACCGCACGGCAAAGCTATATTGAATGAGTATATAAATAAAATTCCTTTAAGCCTTGCAAATAAATATGGTTTTTTAATTTCCATATTAACCCAATACGGGTATAGCAGTAGCCAAATTGATGAGGCATTAAACTCGCAATTAAGAAAAATTGCCCTTGCTGGCAGGCAATTTCCAGATCAGATTAACTCGGAAATTGAAGAATATTTACATGATGTTGAACGGAATAAAATTCCATTTGGTCAAAGGTACAGCATTTATTTTTCTGTATTGGAAGAACATCGCTCTATGTTAAAGAGTATCTGGCCTAAACTAGATTTTTTTTTGAATAAAGAGTACCCTGTCAAATTCTAAGTTGAGTTTTGACTTGTTAAAAAGATTTTTAAGTTTACTGGAAATATCATCATTTGTATATAACTTATTAGCTCGTTTTACACAACCCCGTGGTGTAACGGTAGCACAAATGGTTTTGGTCCATTTAGTTGAGGTTCGAATCCTTACGGGGTTGCCACTTTAATTCGCGTTTTTTAATTATGTCTCGAAAGCTCGAAAATACTAAGACTAGCGAATTTATAGATAGACACCTTGCCGGTTTTATCAGCTTTCTGAAAAATGAAAAACAGTCGTCGCCGCATACAGTTAATAGTTACTATCTCGATATTAAACAATTCATTAGATTACATTTTAAACAAATTCCATCCCCATATGATTGGGCTTCTATAAATGTTTACGATGTAAGAAATTACATTGTTGAATGTCAGACTACTGAATGCTCCAAACGATCTATGAATAGAAAACTTTCTTCCATGAGGAGTTTTTATAGGTTTATGGCAAGAGAAAATGTGATTGTTCAAAATCCTTTTGCTTCTGTGGATTCACCCAAAATGTCCAAAGCCTTGCCAAAATATCTTTCTGTGCTAGAAGTCGAGAGGCTATTTAATGCTGTCCAGAATTATTGGGAAAATGCGCTGGCTAAAGGAACTGTCAAGAGCGAAGCAGGTGCTTTTTTCTCAGAGAAAAGAGATTCAGCTATAGTTGAACTGATATATAGTTGTGGTGCGCGTATAAACGAGGCTTTGGGGTTAAATTTACAGGATGTTGATACACTGAGTTCTTTTGCAAAGCTTAGAGGTAAAGGCAAGAAAGAAAGGTTGTGCCCTCTCGGAACTCCTGCTGTAAAAGCAATTAGAGAATATTTGTCTATTAGAAAATCATGGACATCAGATATTAAAAATAATGCGCCTATATTTATAAATCAAAGCGGAGGAAGACTTTCTGCCAGATCATTTCAGAGATTTTTTAAGAACTATTTAATAGTCGGAGGCTTTGATCCATCTCTTACTCCTCACAAACTCAGGCACTCTTTTGCTACGCATCTTTTGGATGCAGGTGCTGATTTAAGGAGTGTTCAGGAGCTTTTGGGACATGCAAATTTGAGTACGACACAGATATATACGCATATAAGTTCAGAGCACATGAAGAGCGTTTATAGAAAAGCTCATCCGAGAGCAAAATAGAAGATCCAAGAGACGATGATGGTCAATAATTAGGAAGTAGTAATTTGGTTAAAAAATGGAGCGAGCGATGGGATTCGAACCCACGACAATCACGTTGGCAACGTGAAGCTCTACCACTGAGCTACGCTCGCTTGAAAAGAGAATAGAAGATAATATTTTTTTTATAATTGTCAAACAGTCAATTTAAAATACTATGGTTTTTAAGAATAAAATAAAGGCATTAGTTCTAGGGTTAGGAAAGAGTGGGTTATCAGCAGCAAAGCTTGCAGTAAAGAAAGGATATGAAGTAGTTGCTATAGATGAAGCTGACAATGAAACTCTTAGAAATCAAAAAACTGTATTAAACGAGATTGGGATACTTGTTCATCTTGGATATAAAGAAGATCTGCTTCCCAAATGCGATGTCATCATTACGAGCCCTGGTGTTGGTCCAAAGTCGAGACTAGGTAAATTATCGCTTGAAGCCAAAGTACCAATCATTAATGAAATAGAGTTTGCTTCGAGATATTGCATTACTCCTATTATAGCAATAACCGGGACTAATGGAAAGACCACAGCGACTGAGTTCTGCACACATATTCTAGGCAATATTGGTAAGAGTGTTATATCGGCTGGTAATATAGGATACCCTTTGTCAGAGGTTGTTTTAAGTGAAAAAAAATATGATTATATTGTTCTTGAGATTAGTTCATTTCAACTTCATTATTGTCAACAATTTTGCCCACACATAGCCATAATACTAAACATTGAATCTGACCATATTGACTGGCATGGATCTTTTGAAAATTATAGAGATGATAAATTTAAAATAGCTATCAATCAATATGAAACTAACTTACTTATCATCAACAAAAATCTTGAAAACTTTGTAAGCAATTTTAAAAGCAAAATAATTACATTTTCTACACTTATCACAAGTTCAGACTATTTTTTAAACTCGAACTCAATTTTTCTAAATAAAGATAAGTTTTGCAGTTTTGACCAACTGGGACTAATGGGCAATTCCCCTCACAATCTGGAGAATGCTATGGCTGTAATTGCTGCTTGCGAAGCTTTGGGGATTTCATCTGATGAAATTATCAACGGTTCTTCGAATTTTAAAGTTGGCGAACACCGACTGGAGTTTGTCCTCAAAAAGAATGGGATTATGTTTATAAATGATTCCAAATCAACAAATCCTTTATCTATGATGGCAGCATTGAAAGCCGTTGGAGGGCACAAGAATGTCTGTCTGATAGCTGGTGGACTTGATAAAGAAATGGATTTTACCACGATTCTGGAGTATCGTGATTTGATTAAGAAGATATTTATTATTGGAAAATCAAAAACTAAACTAGAAAATTTGCTCTTTCAAGTGTTAAATTACGATAGTTATTCAACATTTGAAGAAGCTGTCTATTCTGCTTGCGACTCTGCCGAATATGGTGATGTCGTGTTGCTATCTCCGGGGTTTGCCAGCATGGATATGTTCAAGAATTATATTGAAAGAGGAAATGTTTTTAAAAATTTAATTAAAAGGAGATATTTATAGATGAAAAAGGCCCTAAAGAAAATTAAAACAACACAACTAATCTTATTGGCAGGAGTGTCAAGTTTACTGCTTCTTATAAGTGCGTGTAGCAGTACTCAAATTCTCCAGGACAATGGAGATATTCCAGCTCCGAGTTTAAATCCTCCTGATAATGCTAATCAGTTGGCCTCACCTAGTCAAGTAGAAGAATCGTTGTCTTCTTCTACAGAGACCGTTCAGCTTTCATCTCCAGTGACTCAGACAGCGCCAGTGTCTCTGGTTAAATATACTGTTAAAAAAGGTGATTCACTATGGAAAGTTGCCAAAATGTTTGATGTAAGCGTAAACGAACTCGCCGCTTATAATAACATTGATCCTAAGAGCTCAGTTAAAGTCGGGCAATCTCTTCAAATTCCTCCTGCAGGTTTAGCAGTACCAAGAGCAATCTCTTCTGTTCCGTCATCTGATAAAACCGTCAATTCAACAGCTAAAACAGCAAGCGATAAATCACCAGCGTCCGTTTCCGGTGCTGCTTATACAGTTAAGAGTGGTGATTCTCTATGGACTATTGCAAAGAAAAACCATATCAGTACAAAAAAACTTGCTGAAGCGAACGGGCTTGATGAAAAAGCTTCATTAAAGATTGGTCAAAAACTAATAATACCAGGAAGTAAGTCGTCAACTGTAGTTGCAGACAAGAAAATAGCAAAAAATGAATCAGCTGCTTCTGCAGCACCTGTTAAGCAGGCTTTAAATCAGACTAACGACCTTATTAATCAAACATCTCAGGAAGCAACAAGTGGAACAAAAGTTTCCTCGGCTCAGGCTGTTCAAATTCCTTCAACGCCTGCAGTAGCTCAAAGCGTTCCAGTAACTTCTGCTGTTGCTTCTACAGCCGCTGCTGCTCCTGCTCCGACTTCAAATTATCTGCCGCACACAGTTAAAGACGGTGATACATGGCAGACCATTTCCGACATGTACGGAGTAAGCATAGAAGATCTCAAAAAAGTTAATCCTTCTATAGCAGGCGATACTCAACCTAAATCAGGAACAGTAGTTAATATTCCTGAAGAATAACAGTAAGAATAGGCTAAATAGTAAGCTACTATAGTCGCATGATTGTAGTAGCTTTTTTTTATGTTTACTTAAGTGGAGCACATTATGAAAGTAGTAAGTTCAGCCCAGATGAGAGAACTTGATGAGCTTACAATAAAATCAAGACAAGTTGACGGAAAAGAACTGATGCTGCGAGCAGGAGTTGGGTTTGCAGAGGCGGCAATGTTGTTTATCAATACTTTTTGCTCCAAGCATTTTAAAAGGGTTGTCGTACTTGCAGGAAAGGGAAATAATGCCGGAGACGCTTATGTATCGGCAAACTATTTTTATGAGAAGTTTAATCTTAATATAATAGTTTTTGCTATCTGCGGGATAGATAAACTTTCCGGCGATACGAAATACTACGCTCAAAGGATGAATAGTAGTGTTAACTTTGCAGTAAAAGAAACTTTAAATAATTCAGATTTTTTTGAAGGCGATGTGATAATAGATGGACTTCTTGGGACAGGGTTTGAGGGAGAAGAACTTAAAGGCCTGTATAAGAATTGGATTGAAGTAGTAAACAGACAAAATAAAGTCGTTATCGCAATTGATGTTCCATCAGGCCTAAATGCAACGAATGGGATTGGCACTGGTATTAAAGCAGATTTGACCATAACAATAGCTCTTCCCAAGAGAGGTTTTTTTATTAAAAATGGGGTTGATAATACAGGCAAAATCAAAGTCGTGGATATAGGTATTTCAAGCGAATTTATTGATAAAATTGAGTCAGACTTGAATTTATATTCAAAAGATTTAGCCAGTAAATTCTTGCGAAGAATTCCATGTAATATTCATAAAAAATTAAAAGGCAGTGTTCTTATCATCGGCGGAAGCAAATATTATACCGGCGCCCCGTTTTTATCAGGATTGGCAGCTTTGCGTTCGGGCGCAGGGTTGGTTACTGTTGCAATTCCTAAGACAGTCAAAGTAAACTGCAATTGCAATTCATTGATAATAAGGAGAGTCGAAGACGCTAATAAAGGTATTTTCTGCAGTTCGTCTATGCCTGAAATAATCTCACTAATAGAACAACACAGTTCCATAGTAATTGGGCCAGGAATGGCCTCAGATACGGCCAATATAGAAATACTAAAAACTGTTATTGAATCAGGCAAAAGAGTAGTTTTTGATGCTGATGCACTGAATTTGATTGCTCTGAATCCAAATATACTAAAGAAATACGATAACTTTGTTTTCACGCCACATCATGGCGAGGCATTGCGTCTAGCTAAGGCTTTTGGGGTTGATGTAGGAGATGATAGGATTACTTTTGCCAAAGAACTTGCCGAAGTTTTGGGAGGAACACTAGTTTGCAAAGGGAATAAAACCATTACTTCTTCATATGGTAAAACATCTTATGCTAATGGCTCAGGGTCGGCCGCCCTTGCTACGGCTGGAAGCGGTGATGTGCTAAGCGGCATAATTGGAGCGCTTATTTCTAATTCTATTAATGATGTATTTGAACCATCGGTATTTGCTGTGTATTTACATGGTTGCGCAGGGGAATTAGCTGAAATAGATTATGGCGTAAGGGGAACAACAGCGGATGATATTATTAATTATATTCCGAAGGCGATGAAAGAAATTTCACCTTTTGCTTAAGAGAAAATATTAAATAAGAGAAACTAAGATTATGTTTAAAAGAAAAAGAATATCATCTTCAGGAACTGAATCTCCCTCAATGAAAGTGAGTAAGTTCTTTTCAGGCTTTTTCCTAAAAATAATTTACTGTGTTATAGTTTCGGCCATTATCTTTTTGATTTTTAACTATTTTGTATTTGGTTTTACAAACTTTGTCTTAGTCAACATTTCTGAAAGCGCTGAAATAACCAAGGAAAATTCAGTTTTTATCGGAGCTGAAATCTTTGCAATAGTCTTGGGTATTTATATGGTTCTCAGAGACAGATTGCGCAAGCGATAGCCTAATAATTGTTGAAGAGAGGCAGACAAGGGATATAACTATCTTTAATAATATTTATCAAGCCAAACTGAAGACCTTTCTTGTTTGCAATGTTCAAAATACCCAATTGAGCTCCATCACTTTGAGTTTCTGAGAAATTATAGCATGCCAACTGTATGCCAGTGGTTTCCTTGCCTGTCATATTAAATCCGCCTATTTGTAGCCCTGAAGTATTGAAGTAGGCGACATTTATTAGACCTATATTCAGGCTGGCTGAATTCTCTCTTATGCAGTTTATCAAACTTATTTGCACGCCATCTATATTATTGGTAAGATTGGCAAGAGGCGCAATCTGAACTCCGTTAACATAGTCGGTCGCACTTCCAAATACTGATAGTTCAACTCCATCAACTGTTGTTGGACCTGATGAGACTGGAAGCCCGAACTTGAGTCCAGAAACATTGTTGATATCCTCGGACAATGGGAATGATGGGTATATGCCTAACTGGAATATAGTCCAATTATTTTGGTTAATAGAATCATTTGCTTGGATTTTCTGGGTAGAAATAACGATAAAAGTTATCAGTATAAATGCTAATATTTTGTAATTTAATTTCATTTATTGCACCTCTTATAGTTTTTTAGATAGGTTTTGATTCTTTGATTTTAGCCTAATGCATTTTCTTATCAATAATCAGGGTGTTTAATTTTTCCTTTCAAGGATATATTAGAATAGATACGAAACTGTAAATTTCTGATACAAACAATGCAAGACTTCAGGCTCACACAAAATCTATCTTTAAGACAAGAGCAAACTCTAAGCGCTACTCAGATACAGTCATTGGACATTCTAATGGCACCTGTTCTTGAGCTTCAAACAAAAGTTAACCACGAGCTAGAAACTAACCCGGTATTGGAGCAGGAAGAGCCTTCATTAATGGATAGCGATGAGTTTCCAGTAAATGGAGATGATATTGATGAGTCTGACAATATTGACCAGCGAGAAGTTAACAATGATAAGTCTCTTTTTGAGTCGGGTCGAATAGAAGCCGAAGATTTGAGCGATGATAATTTAGGAGCTGTGGATTTTAATTTAGATAATAATGAATCCATGATAGCAAGAAATCAGAATTTTACCTATTCCAGCGATGAAGAAAAAAGAGACTACTTTTTTAGTTCTCTCCTCAATTGTGAAACCATTGAAGAAGACTTAGCTTCTCAGCTCAACTTTTTGTCTTTAAATAATAAATTAAATGAGCTTTGCAAGTTAATTATCGGTAGTTTGGATGAACAAGGTTTCTTCAAATGTGCACTTGGTGATTTGGCTATAATTGCCGGAGTTGGGATAGAGGAAATGCATAAAGCTCTCGATATAGTAAAAGGGCTTGAGCCGCCTGGAATTGGGGCTAAAGATGTAAAAGAAAGTTTGCTTCTTCAATTGAGAAGAAAAGGTATTAAACAAGATATTTATGAAAAACTTATAATGGACTTTTTTGAAGAGATTGCATCAAATCAACTTATTCAGATAGCAAAGAAAATTAGCGAGCCAATAGAAAAAGTTAAACAATGTATATCTGAAATAAAAAAACTTAATCCATATCCCTATTCTCAGTTGAGTAATGTTGATGAATCAATCTTTGTTGTCCCTGAACTCAGAATAGAGAAAGAAGACGATAATTTCGTAGTAGTTTTCGAGAAACAGTACCAACCCAGGCTCAAAATTGCCGACAGATACATCGAGATGCTTTATTCGCCCGACTATTCAATCGAAGCCAAAGAATATATTAAACAAAAAATCCAATCGGCCAATAACATCATTAAGAGCATAGAACAAAGGCGAGATACAATCAGAAAGATAGCCGAAGTAATAGTTGATGTGCAGCATGGGTT
>JBAXXY010000053.1:0-15899 GCA_037127655.1 Lentisphaerota bacterium | reverse complement strand
CTGTAGGAGTGGTTTTAGTTTTTTTGATATCAAATATTATTTCTCGGTCAAAGTTAAAAACAATTGAGCTAGAAATATCATCTTTGTATAAAAGCAATATTGCTGTACTCGAAGAAAAGCTTAGAAATGAGAGATCTTTTGCAGAAGAAAAACTTAAAAACCTAATTCAGACTAAAGAAGAATTAACTAAGGAATTTGAAAATATTTCAAATAGAATTTTTGAGGAAAAAGGCCTTAAAATCGCAGAACAAAACAAAGAGAAAATCTCAAATATTGTTAATCCTTTAAAAGATGAAATTGAGAAATTCAGAATCAAAATAACCTCTGACGGGGCATCTTTGAAAACTGAACTCAATATGCTTAAAGAGCTTAATTCAACTCTGTCAACTGATGCCAAAAACCTCACAAACGCATTAAAAGGAAGTACAAAAAGTCAAGGAGCTTGGGGAGAACTGATTCTGGAAAGAGCATTGGAGTATTCCGGATTGCGAAAAGGGATAGAATACGAAGTACAAACAAGCTCAAGGGATGATGACGGCAGAATAAAGAGACCTGATGCAATAGTTCACCTACCTGACAACAAGGATGTTATAATAGATTCAAAAGTTTCATTGATTTCCTATGAGCAATATGTTTCTTCAACTGAAGGAGAATTAAAAACAGCCGCATTGAATAGCTTTAAACTAAGCATTTCAAATCACATTAAGAATCTCAACACTAAAGAGTACTCTGATCTTCCAGGCATAAAAACAATTGATCATGTCTTAATGTTCATCCCAATAGAGGGAGCACTACTTCTTGCGATAGAAAACGATTCGCAGTTAATCTCAAATGCTCTTCAGAAAAAGATAATCCTTGTATCGCCTACAACTCTTATTCTGGCTTTGAAGATTATCAATACAATTTGGCGTTATGAGTATCAGAACAGAAATTCAGAGCAGATTGCCGAAGAAGCAGGGAAAATATATAACAAACTGTATGATTTCACTGAAAGTTTTCTTAGCATTGAAAATGCAATAAAATCAGCTCAAAATCATTTTCATGACGCGCTTAATCACCTATCACAAGGCAATGGGAATTTATTCTCGCGTTCGGAAAAATTAAAAAAGCTAGGCGTTAAAAGTAAGACAAATAAGGATTTGAATGCTTTACCTCAAAAACTTAGCAGTAAAGAAGTCATAGACCACGCTATTACTTTAGACTGCGACGATGAACCTCAAGAAACTAATATTTAAGAGGCATTCCGCTTCCCATTTTAAGTTCAGCAGCTGATGGCCTATTTTGAGGCAGAGGGCTCACTCCGTCATCTTCTTGTGGATTCTGACATCCTGAACATATTGCTACTACAGCCATTGAAAGAACAAATATAAATTTTTTCATAATACCCTTTGTGCTAAACTAATTTTTCTTATCTGGTGAATTATTAACGCTTGGTTGATCGAAAAATACACTATCGCCTTTAGTAACCAGGTCAGGTGTGGGGAATATGACATTTGCTACAGAATATTTGCCATAAACATTAACTATTTTGGCTTTGGCAATGAACTGATCTCCTCTAGAAATATACAATTCCTGGCCCAATGGAGCAGGGACTGTAACTTCTCTCTGAGAGCCATCTATATTCAATGACAACTTAGAATAAGAACCAAAGTCCAGAATGACAAACCCCCATTTAGAATTGTATTCAACTACTTTTCCTTTGAGTTTATAGTAATATTCCGGGAATATAGTTCTAACCTCATTTTCAGCTGTGGCAGTAGCTGCTGAAGTATTAGAAACCTGAACTTCTTCATCATTATCTTCATTTGAGGAGGCAACAGATTGAGCTATTTTAGATTTTAGTGCCTCGTGCTCACTCTTGATACGCTCTAATTCTCTGCGTTGTTCATTAAATATTTTTGTTATATCTTGATCTTTTCCAGATGTGCTTTTAATAGAATTATTGAGCTCTGTTATTGTTGTATCTTTTTTGGAAATTTCATCTGTTAACGCTGCAACTTGCTGTTTATCTTTGGTTACTCCTTCAATCACGGATCTAAGTAAAACAGGGTCAACAGAAGTTCTGGCTTTGGCGACAAACTCATTTTTATCAGGAATATTTTGTTGTATAACATCAGCTATATCAACAAAGAAAGTTGCTAGTTTAGTATTTGAATCAAGCGATGTTTTAGTCAAATCATAAACTGCTTTGGAGGCCTGTTCGTATGAATTCATATCAGAAATGGCTGATTCTTTTTGTTGAGCAGCGGTGTCTATTAAAGAAGAAATAGAAGCTAAAGTCTTTGCAAGAGCGTCTCTTTCTTTGGCAAGCACGGTTGCTTGTTTTGTAAGAATAGGTAAAGCATTTTGAAATGTTTCTTTGTTGACAAGAGATTCTGTTGTTAGCTCTTTTGCGTAGGAAGTGCCACTATTCTTATCCATTATTGTTGATGCTCTATTTATTGTTTCTGCCATCAAATCCTTGTCTTCGCGAAGATTAGCTACCTTTCCATTGAGCAACCATAGTAAAACAAAGTTGATTATCAATCCTAGAATAACCAAGCCAAAAATAACTTTGAATATCAAAGTATTGTTCCTCTCTTTGGGAGATGGGGGAATTCCTGATGGTATGCCGTCCAAGGTATTTTTTCCCTTATTTGGAGTTGGGGCAACTCCAACTCCTGGTTTTCTTCCAGCCAATGTAAAGAATTTCAAGTTCATACACTTAACCCTAAAAGTCATTAATTGTGAGAGTTTTTACAAATAATACATTCATTTTATTATGACAATAGGCAAAGGGCAATACTCCATAGCACTTTAATTTCAGCAAAATATTTGAATATAATCATTCATAACTCCTAATGTTTGAAAAAAATCAGATATATTGCTAAAATTCTTAAAAGACAAAAAAATTATTTCTCTGGATCTTATGGCATTCGTACTGAAACTAATTACTGATGAAGAAGACAACTACACGCCGCCGATGGTGTTTAGAAGTAAAATTAAGGTCGGTTCTGCTTCCGATTGCGATATAAAAATCGCTTCTTCTGGAATTCTGCCTCTGCACTGCGAAATATATCCTTATGCAAATGAGCACAGAATTGTCGGCATTCACTCGGCTTCAATTCTCATCAATAATGCCGATGCCGAAAAATGGCCTGCTATTCTAAACGACGGCGATGTTGTCTCATTTGCAGATATAAAATACAAGTTCCATATACTTCATGATGCTATGCGAAGAAGCTGGAAGGCAAGCTTTTCCTCAGTAGCTGCCCTCGTTCTTCTTGCTATGCTAATTGTATTTGAGTTAGTTATTATCGTATGGCTTCCATATAATCTTAAACACCAGAAAGAAGCGTCTCTAGCTTCTATGAAGCAGGATACTTACTTGTATATAGATAACCTCAGAGGCGCAACAAGAGGAATAGACGCAGGCGGGAAAGTAGATAACAAGAGTGTCAAAGACCTTCTTCTAGGCATAGAAAATGACATTGCAGTCTATATCAGAAAATACCGTGATTCAATGGGTTGGGATGAGACAAGGACTGTTTACAGGGATCTACATGCGCTTGGGAACATAACAGATAGTTGGGCAACCTTGCAAAATACTTATACTATTAAGTTGAAACTCAATCCTAAGACATTTATAGACAATCTTGCAGATCAGCTTGAAGCAAAAGCTTCCTTAGATACAGGAATAAAACTAGACGCAGGGAGATAATTTTATGAATAAGTCTTTTTTAACCCCCATATTTAAAGCTATGACCGGTAAAAAAATAGCAGTTATCGGCGACCTTATGCTAGATTCGTATATTTGGGGAAAAGTAACAAGAATTTCTCCTGAAGCGCCTGTTCCTGTAGTTCATGTTAGAAGAAAGACTTATTGTTTGGGGGGAGCGGCTAATGTGATGAGAAATATTTCTTCTCTTGGGGGCGAAGCCATAGCCTTCGGAATACTTGGAACACAGTCTACAGGTAACCAGCTTCTTGAACTCATTAAAGATAATAAAATAAATAGCAATTATATAGCTATTGATAAGGACTATCTGACAATAGAAAAACAAAGGATTATGGCTGAATCACAACAGCTTGCAAGAGTTGACTACGAAGATAAAGAAACTATTCCAGACTATTTGCACGATTATATAACTACTAAAATTATTGAACTTATAAACGCTGCTAAAATCGATGCTGTCATATTTGAAGATTATGCAAAGGGGCTTATCACATCGGAAATGATGTCTGAAATCCTAAGCGTCGCAAATAAGAAAGGTATTGTGACTTCGCTGGACCCTCACCCGAGCAGAAGACTTAACTTCAAAGGAATTACTCTTGCTACACCTAATCAGAACGAAGCATTTGCTTTGGCTGGAGTTTATAATAAAGAGCTTATATATCCGCCTATTGATGACCCATCTCTAAAAGAAGTAGCAGGGATTTTAAAAAAAGAATGGGAAGTGGAACAGCTTCTTGTTACTCTAGGAGCAAAAGGAATGGCTCTTTACGAAAAAGACAAATCGCCTCTTCATATTCCTACCAAAGCAAAAGAAGTTTTTGATGTTACCGGCGCAGGCGACACAGTTATAGCCACCTACACTCTTGCATTGCTAGGCGGGGCTACAGGGCATCAGGCTGCAGAAATATCCAACCAGGCTGCAGGAATTGTCGTAGGAAGAATAGGAACTTCCTCTGTTACACAGGAAGAGCTTCTCAACGAATTTTCGAACTAAACACAACCTGATGAATCCTCATATAGTTCAAGTAATAACCGAACTCGAACCAGCTGGCGCCGAAAGAGTTCTTGCCAATTTAAGCATAGAACTTAAAAAGCGAGATTTTGGAGTAACGGTTATATCTCTTCAAAGTGAACCATCTGTAAGAACAATAATAGATGAACTTACTAGCAATGGAATTGAAGTTTTCTTTCTGAATGTTACCAAGAAATCACCTTGGCGAATATTCGGGCTTAAGTGGCTAATTAGAAAGATTAAAAATGACCACATTTCAGCTGGAATAATTGTCCACTCACATTTAATGCATGCAAATCTTGCGTGTCGCTTTGCTAAGCTTATAGGGCAAAAATTTAATCTGATTAATACACTTCACATTGCTGAAAAAAGACAAAACCAGAAGTTAATGTTTTTTCTGGATAAAAAGACACTTCATCTATGCAATATTTTTACGGCAGTTTCAAAAGCCGCTGGAATTTGGCATGCTAATAAACTGGGATGCACGCCTAATTTATTAGTCACAGTATATAATGGTATAAAACTACCTGCAGCTCTGACAAATGAGAAGAAAGTTCTGCTTATTTCTGAATGGGGTTTTCAAAACTGCAAAAAGATAATTGGTTCAGTAGGAAGATTAGACTGGCAAAAAGGTTATGATATTTTTTTAAACCTTCTTTATCAACTATCCAAATTTATACCAGCCGGAGAAATATGGGGGGTTGTGATACTGGGAGAAGGGTCTCAGCGGCTAAAACTTGAAGCTCTAGCTAAAAATATTCCTTCCAATATTAAAGTCATATTGCCTGGATACAGAAAAGATGCCTCTGAATGTATTGGAGCCTTCAATCTTTTTGTAATGCCGTCCAGGTATGAGGGTTTTGGCTTAACTTTAGTTGAAGCAATGGCTTGTGGTACTCCTATTTTAGCAAGTGATGCTGATTCTCTTATTGAGCTTGTAAAGAGCTTCCAAAATGGGAAGTGCATTGACTTTACAAATTCAACACACGCCATCAAAGGCATTCTTGAATATATTCAAAAGCCAATAAGCAAGAATGATGTATCAGCATTTACCGTTGAAAAGATGGCAGACAACTATATTAAATTGTACAGTTCGCTTTAGACGAGCAATAAATTCTTACTGCCCCGAAACAAAGAGATTCCTCTGATACTTCCAAAAATCCAGACTTCTTCAGTTCTTCTGAAATATCAAGCAAACTGAAATTTTTAATACTGTCTTTGAGGTAATCATAAGCATCTTTTTCATTGGTAATAACCCATCCTAAAAAGGGAACAACAAAGTTCAGATATAAACTAAACATAGTTTTCAATATAATATTTTTGGGCATAGAAAATTCCAAAATGAGAAACCATCCGCCGCCTTTAAGAACTCTATGGGTTTCAGCAAAACACTTCTTCAAATCATAGACATTTCTAATTCCAAACGAGACTGTCGCATAGTCAAAAGTTTCATCTTCAAACGGCATGTCAACAACATCTCCTTTTAAAAAAGTTAACCTTTCTTTTAAGTTAAGTTTTTTCGCTTTGTTTTCCGCTATCTTTAAGAGATTTTCAGATAGATCAATTCCAATACATTTCGCTTGTTTAGAGTGTTTTAAAATCGCAATAGATTGGCTTCCGGAGCCACAACACAAATCAAGAATAGAGAATTTCCCCTTTTCAGGGATTTTTTTAGCAAGTTTTTTTCTCCACATATCATCCATGAAACATGAAAGAATATGATTGACCATTTCGTATCTTCCGGATATGAGGTCAAAAAGTTTATAAATAGTGCGTTTATCTTTTTGCATAGGGCCGTGCTAAATTCCCATTTTTTAATTTTCTATTGTTTATCTTAGGACTGGGGAATATATATTCATAAATTGTAGCGTAATAAAACTCATAGCAAAGAAGTTTCCTAATATGCAAACCACAAAAGAACTTTTTCCAATAAGTCTAATATTAGACCAAAAACCTTGCCTAGTAGTCGGAGGAGGAGTTATCGCTGAGAGAAAAACTAAAAAGCTCCTCTTAACTGGAGCCAAACTCACAATAATTAGCCCTGATTCATCAGTTTTTATTCAAGAGAAGGCAAAGCTGCAAGCATTAACTTTTATCCAAAGAGAATTCATCAAAACTGACATAAGAGGTTTTTCTCTTGTTTTTGCCGCCACAGACAGCAAAGAGACCAATAAAAAAATCATTAAAGAGTGCAATAAAAAAGGCATACTTTGCTGCGCAGTAGATAAAAATTGGGAAAATGGATCTTTTATTACTCCTGCTTCATTCTCAAAAGAATCTTTTACTATTTCGGTCTCTTCTAACGGTAAAAAATGCAAAGATTCCAAAAAAATTAAAAACTTTCTTAAATCCGCCTTAGATAAAAACAATGACCATAAACTATTTAAAGCTTAAAGCAGGCATAAGATCCAGTAAGCTTTCAGTTCTTCAAGCAGAAGATGCCAAATGCAGAATTGAAGCACTTTTCCCTGCCTTAAAAATAGAGTTTGTTAAATTTTTATCGCCTGGTGACAGAGATAAAGTTACGCCAATTACAGATGCTCCTGAAGATTTTTTCACTAAGGATCTGGATTTAGCAGTTATGGATCAAAGCATAGACTTTGCTATTCATAGCGCAAAGGATTTGCCGTCAAAATTTAATTCAGAAATTGATATGTTCTATCTCCCATGGGCTGATGACTTCAGAGATGCGCTTGTTGCGAGACAAGGCTGGGATATACGAAATGATTTCCCAAGAGTCGGCTCAAGCAGTGGCCGAAGAGAAGAATGTGCAAGAAAGCGCTGGGTTAATGCAAAAGTTCTACCTATAAGAGGTAATATTGAAGAAAGGATTGCCCAATTAGATACAGGTCATTTTGATTTAATTATAATTGCTGCAGCTGCTCTTAATAGATTAGGTTTGAGCCATAGAATTTCGGAGTTTATTTCAGAGAAAGAACTTCCCCATCCTGATGGACAAGGATATCTTGCTGTTACTTTCAGAAAGGGCAATGTAGTCTTTGATGAAATAAAACAATTTCTACTTAAGCCGGTAATATTTGCAGGAGCCGGAATCGGCAATGGTGACTATGTATCGGTAGCAACAGTTAAGGCTCTGAAAAAATGTGATATATGTCTTTACGATGCTCTGCTTGATTCAAAATTATTGGAATATCTACCTAAAAATGCCGAAGCTGTTTATGTAGGCAAAAGAGCCGGCGGAGATAGTGTGAAGCAAAAAAGCATATCTGAAATGATTGTTTACTACGCAAGGCAAGGTAAAAAAGTTGTTAGATTAAAAGGCGGGGACCCCGGTCTTTTTGGAAGGCTTACAGAAGAAACCACCCCTCTTGAGGATTTGAATATATCTTTCTTGGTAATACCGGGAATTAACTCCATATCAGTAGCCACTACTGCCACGGGGCTTCTTCTGACTAAAAGAGATATATCGCGCGGTTTTTCTGTAGCTACGCTTCAAAAATCAGGGTCATCCGAGCCAATCCCTATTTCAAGAACTGAAGCATCTTCATTCCCCATGGTTTTTTTAATGGCAACTTCCAAAATAAAATCGCTTAAAAAATATTTAATTTCAATAGGCAAGACTCATAATGAGCCATTGGCAGTCGTTTTTAATGCCGGATATATAGAACAAAAAATCTTGTTTTCTACTTTAGAGAAAATTGAGCTGGATTTACTCCCATTTAACCTTGAAGACCCATCAATAATTATCGTAGGCCATTCATCAGAAGCATCAAATTTATTTAAACGAAAAGGAGCTTTAAACGGCAGGAAAGTTCTTTTGACATGCAGCAAGGCTTTATGCTCAAAAGCTGAAGATACAGTGACGAATTATCTTGGAAAACCGATTCTGATGCCATTAATTGAGACTAGCCTTAATGGTGAATCGCTATCTGATACCCTTGAAAGAATTGATTCTTTTGATTGGATTATCCTTACTTCCCCTTCATCCGTAAGGCACTTTCTGGAAGCAATTAAAACTTTTCAGATAGACATCAGAAGAGTTCCAAAAATATTGGTCTATGGAAAACAGTCTGCAATTGAGCTAGAAACTTTCAATCTCACAGCCGATGCGATAGGAGATGGCAACTTAGAAAGTTCGATATCTAATACAATGCCAAAAGGCTCAAAAATACTCCGTCTTCGTTCCGATATAGCGAGGGCGCAACTCAGCAATCAACTTATAGAAAATGGTTACCTGGTTAAGGATGAAATTTTATATCTGACTTCAGAAAAACAGTATGATAAACTTCCTGAATTCGATGACATTATTTTTGCCAGCTCTTCAGCAGTTAAATCATTCGTAAGACAGTTTGGCAAAGAAGCTTTATCAGGGAAAAGAATTTCAGTTATTGGAAAACCAACTGAGCAAACTTTAAGAGAATTTGCTAATAACATTCCTATTATTAAAGCTCCAGATGAGTCTATTTCATCATGTATAACGGCTTTAGCCCTTGATTCAGTCAACAAGAAATTGTTTAAAATAGCTCTACAATAATAGCAGGCTGTATTAGTGGAAGGAGTGAGTTGATTTTTTTGAGGAAAGCTTTAGTATTGACTGGTTTTTCGAATATTTGACACCCGTCACTCTTCAACTTGCCTATATCTTCTTCATATAAATTGGCGGTACAAAATACGATAGGGATTTTTTTTGTTTTTGGATTTTGCTTTAGTTTATAATATACTTCTTTGCCGTTCAAACCGGGAAGATGATAGTCTAAAATGATAAGATCAGGATTAATTTCTTTTGCCATTTTTAAACCTTCCTCTCCCGTCAGAGCGACGGAAACAGCATAGCCTTTGGACTCAAGAATAGTCTTGAAGAGCATCACTATTATGGGTTCGTCATCAACAAGCAAGATTTTATTCATTATTAGCGTTTATTGGAATTTTCAGTTTGAATTTGGTTCCCTTTCCTCTGCCTTCTGATTCGACGATGATTGAACCTTTGTGAAGGGCTATCATCTTCTTAACAAGCGCAAGCCCCAACCCAGTTCCTCTGCTTCTGGGAACAAACGCGCCTGTATTGAGTTGTGAAAAACTATCAAAAATCTTTGACAGGTCATTTTTTTCAATTCCTATTCCTGAGTCGGAAATAGTTACTATGTAGTTATCTACTTCTCTTTTTGCCCTGATGCTTATTTCTCCATTGTCGGGAGTGAATTTAAGAGCATTTGAAAGGAGATTATGCATTATTTGCTTTATCATCCGCTCATCGGCAAAGATTTGCTTTACATCACCTGATATGTAGGAACTAATTTTTATATTGTGCCTGGCTGCTCTGTGCCTGTAATATGATACTTTTGATTGTAAAAGTTCTTTTAGCGAAAAGGCTCTGGGGATGAGTTCAACTTTCCCCGATTCAACTTTAGAAATATCCAAAGCATCGTTGAGAATGGAATGCAGATATTCCGAACTCTCAAGTATTTTTTCGACGAACATTTTCTGGCTTGTGCTAAGCTTTCCGAAGGATTCATCTTGAAGAAGCTCCGCAAAACCGATTATGCCTGTAAGAGGAGTCCTTATTTCGTGCGACATAGTAGCCATAAACTTGGACTTTGCCTTATTGGCTGCTTCGGCTTCCTCTTTGGCTCTGGTGAGTTCGATTTCGATGGTTTTGCGGTTTGTAATATCGTGCCCCAAGGCCAGAAGCCCTACGGCTATTCCTTTTGAATCGCAGAGAGTGGTATCATGCCATTCGATGTCAATTAAATTTCCAGATTTAGTCAGGATAGAATTTATATTTCCTTTGGTCTGACTCTTTCCTATTGCATCGTTGAAAATAGTTCTGATTTTAATTTGGTCTTCTTTCTGTAAAAAAGTATCAAACCAATCTTTCCCCCTGACCTCGTCAATTTTATACCCTATCAGTTTCTCGAAAGCTGAGTTGAAAAGAACAATTTTGCTGTTGCGGTCAAGAATAAGGATTATATCTTGAATTGTTTCGCAAAGGCATTTAGCAAAATCAATAGTCCCAAGGGCGCTATTCAATGGATTGCACATACTACAGCACATAGCAGATGAGCTAGATGCTGTAGGTTTATCACTCGAACTTTTCACAAGAACGGTCATTTAGATATTGAAGTGACTCTTGATTCTTGATGCTGATGCACCAGCGGTAAATCCGAACTTTTCTTCAAGAATCTTGGCAGGAGCAGATGCGCCGAATGTGTCTATTCCGATTGATAGCCCTTCAGTTCCTACAAATTCAGCCCAGCCGAATGTAGAGCCTGCTTCCATTGAGACTTTTCGCTTGAATGTAGATGGAATTACCCCTTCTCTGTATGTCTTGTCCTGCTTGAGGAAGAGTTCTCTTGAAGGCATGGAAACAACTCTTGCCTTCACTCCAGTCGTCGCAAGCAAATCAGCAGTCTTCATAGCAAGGCCTACTTCAGAACCTGTAGCAATCAATATCACATCGTAATTTACGGCATCTCTAAGGATGTATGCGCCCTTATTTGTGTCAATATTCTTGGCAAGTTCTTTCGGTATTACATCAAGGTTTTGTCTGGTAAGAATAATGGCTGATGGACCTTTGAGTCTGAGAGCTGTGTCCCAAACATGAGCCACTTCTGTAGATTCTGCAGGTCTGAGAACTGTCATATTAGGTATTGAGCGAAGCATCCAGAGCTGTTCGATAGGCTGGTGAGTAGGACCGTCTTCCCCGACATAGATTGAGTCGTGAGTGAACACATAAATAACATGAAGGTTTTGAACGCACGCAAGCCTGACAGCAGGTTTCACATAATCTGAAAATACCATAAAAGTCGAGCCGTAAGGAATAGTCGTTCCGTACAGAGCCATACCATTCATCGCAAGCCCCATTCCGAATTCCCTTATGCCGAAATGAAGATTCTTTGCGCCGTAATTACCCGGGCCGAAACTTGTTTCGCCTACGATATTGGTTTTGGTAGAAGGAGCAAGGTCAGCGGCTCCGCCGATAAGAGCAGGAACTAACTGAGATGCTTTTTGTAATGCTATTCCGCTTGTGGCTCTTGAGGCATTAGGTTTATCTGAAGCTACTGATGCCTTGAGCTGTTCGAGCAGATCTGCCGGAAGCGGCTTGTGAAGGAGACTTGAAACTAGTTTGGCGGGCTCAGGATTAGTTTCGAGGAATTTATTGAACTTAGCGTCCCATTGAGCCGCGCTGGCAGATAGCTCTTTAATCCTTGCGCCAATTGCGCTTTTGACTTCAGAATTGACATAAAAGGCTTCTTCCGGGAAACCAAAAGCTTTCTTAATCGCAGCAATTTCTGCTTCGCCGAGAGGTTCGCCGTGAGCTGAATTCTTGCCATGTTTTGTCGGGGCGCCGAATGCAATTTCTGTTTTGCCGATAATGATAGTAGGTCTGCCGTCTGAAACTAATGCTTTTTCGATTCCTGCTTCGACTTGGGCAATATCATTAGCATTATCAATATAAAGCACTCTCCACCCGTAAGACTGGAAGCGTTTTCCGGCATCATCACTGCAGGATAGGGCAGTAGAACCTTCAATAGTGATTTTGTTACTGTCATAGAATAGGATAATATTGTCGAGCTGGAGATGTCCAGCTAGGGATGCGGCTTCATGTGAACATCCTTCCATAAGGCAGCCGTCGCCGCTGATTACCCATATCTTCTGATCCTTGAGAAGGTCTGTTTTATCAAGAGTAGTTCTTGCTGCGAAACTCTTTGCGGCAATGCCCATTCCGACGGCGCCAGCTAATCCGCTACCAAGAGGGCCGGTGGTTATTTCTACGCCTCTTGTGTGCCCGAATTCAGGATGTCCGGGAGTCTTGCTTCCCCATTGACGGAAACTCTTGAGGTCGTCAATTGTTAAACCATACTCGAAGAGATGCAGAAGCGAATATATGAGCATTGAGCCATGTCCGGCAGAGAGGACGAAACGGTCTCTTCCGATCCAGTCAGGATTTAATGGGTTGTGCTTCATATACTTGAACCATAGCGTAAATGCGTAGTCAGCGCATCCCATCGGCATTCCGGGGTGGCCGGAGTTTGCTTTTTGAACGCCTTCTGCGGCTAGGATTCTGATATTATCTGCGGCTAGTTTCAGGATGTTCGAGGACATTTTTGTCTCCTTATTTTTTATTCTTATGAAAAATTCTTATTCTATAAATCTAGTTTTGTTAATGATACGCATTTTGAAGAGTTTGGCAAGGATTGAAGAAACAGCAAAATTGACTAAATATTGCAATTCGTTATTTCGTCGAGTGATGTATCTGAGCTTCGAGGTTGAGTTCAGTTATTATCGAATTGAGATTGGGATTTGCTATAGGGGTGTAACTATTCCTGTACCTGTCGCATAGAAAAGTGACTTCTCTCCAGAGTTTTTTATTGGATGAGAGAGGCAGATCTTTTTCTGGGTGCTGGCCGATAGATCGATCCATTATGTGCTTGAGATGGATTGATTCAGGCGGGACGGAGAGAACATATTTTGAAGGCATATCGGAAGTTTCGTTGATGAAACCACAGTTCTTGAGCATATCAAGGACATTTGAAAGGTACATGTCAGGAAGTCCTGATATTTCGGAGATTTCTTCGAGTGTAGGCGGGATTTTGCTGTGAGCAAAGCGCATAGATATAATCGCCATGCACATTACGGAAATTTCTTGTTCGTCAAATGGCATGATGACTCTAGCAAGAGTTTTTACTCTGAAGTATTCAAGGTTCTGGATGGCAAATGAGATATGGGCGCCGAAAAGTATTATCAGCCAGCCGAAAAACAGGGCAATAAGAAGAATCGGAATAATCCCAACGCTTCCGTAGATATAGTGGGTTCTCAGCGCATTGGATACAAAAACGAAGCTCAGCATATTATTTAACTGCCAGAGCGAACCTCCTATAATGCCGCCTATCAGAGCAGGGAGAACTTTGACTCTGGTATTTGGAATAACTATGTACATAATCGAACAAAGAATCCACATAGCTATGAAAGTCCCCATTTGATCTGAAAGAAACTTAGATAGCCAGAATGAGTGGCTTCTCAAGCTTAAAACATCGCTGAAAACAGTAAATCCAGTCAGCCAAAGAACTACGAGCATAATAATCGGGAAGAGAGCCATCACGAGCCAGTAATTCAAAATCAGTTTCCAAATAGGCCTCTTGAAAGTTATTCCCCAGATGTCATTAAATGCTTTTTCAATTGTTCTTAGAAGCGAAAATGAGATTACTATAAGGACAAGCGCGCCATATATTCCGATTTCGCTTAAGTCCATATTTGTGAGAGTCGGGATTAGTTGTGTGCGGATATATGTTTCGACATTATTGTGGAGCGATGAGCCCGGTCCTGTATTGAAGACGGGAGCAACTTTGTAAACGACAAAGTCAACTATATTTGGCGTTAATTTGTCAATGTTCTTAGCTAAAAGCCCCTTGGAAAGAGCAGCTATGACAAGGAGAATCGGGATAATTCCAAGCATAGTGGCGTAACTTAATGACGATGCTACCATCAGAGTTTTCTTCTGGGCAAAATCGGAGAATACAAAATAAATGAATCTGTAGAGGAAAAGAAAAGGTCTGTAGAGGAAAAATACATCACGGATTTCGGGCGCCCAGGGATTGTTCTTAAAAGCCCTGTATAGCCTTATGAATTCAAGCTTAAGCCTGCCTGTAAAACTTATTCTGTGTAACATGGCACTGAAGTTATTTAGATATGGAATTTTCTTTTGTTTGGACGATTATAAGTTGTTTACGCAGTTTTTGCCAGTATGGATAATTTTTACTTTTTCGATATTTAGTAAAGCAATAGAGTCTTGTTTTTGAAGTTTGTTTGTGCTAGAAAATAGTTGAGTACCAACAATAAACTCAACTATTTAATGAATAAGGAGCAAATCTTATGGCAACAAACCCTCTAGGCAAACTTACAAAGTTCGTAGGCGACAAATTGGACAAGGCTGTGGATGAAATTAATAGCAAGATTCCAAAACCTATTTCCGATGACCTTAAAAATGTAAAGTCAACTGTGAAAACAGCAGCAAAGAATATTTCTTCAACTGTAAAGACGAATTTTAAAGATTCAGTAGATGCCTCTTACACAGCAGGCAAAAATATAGCCAAAGCCTCTTCAAAGGGTTTTAAAGATACAGTCAATCACGCCATGAACACAAGCGGCGATATTGGCGAATCAGTAGTAAAGAATGTTAAGAGCGCAGTTAACTCCAGATTTGATGCGGTTGAGCATATAGGCAAAGATGCAGTGAAGAATCTTCGTTCTGTGGTGAACTCAATTCTCGACGCTACAGATAAAGTTACAGGAGAAGTAGCAGGAAAAATCAAGAAAGCCGTAGATAAAGCTTTTGAAAAAAAAGAAGAAGTTAAAAAGCCTGCGCCTGCAAAAAAGCCTGCGCCTAAGAAAAAGACAGCACCAGCCAAAAAGAAAACAGCGCCAAAAGCCAAGAAATAATAATTTATATTTTTGTTTAAAATAACCTTTAATTAATTATTCAAAAAAATGAAAAACGATTATCAAGTAATCATTATCGGGTGCGGCGTAGTTGGGGCCGCAATAGCCAGAGAGCTATCGCGTTTTGATGTCAAAGTTGCCATTCTTGAGAAAGAAGCAGATGTTTCTTTCGGTACAAGTAAGGCAAACTCAGGCATCATTCACGCTGGATTTCACTCTACAAAAGGAACACTGATGGCAAAGTTCGTAGTTCCTGGCAATAGAAAATTTGACAGGCTCTGCGAAGAACTTGAATTCCCGTTCGAAAGACGCGGCGAACTCATGGTGGCTTTTGATGAAAATGAACTCAGAATACTCCAGACTTACCACAAAATGGGTTTGGATAATCATGTGCCATACATGGAGCTTCTCGGCAAGGAAAGAGTTCTTGAAATGGAACCGAATGTAAATCCGGAAGTTGAAGGCGCTTTGTATGCTCCGACAGCCGGGATTATCTGCCCTTACGAATACTGTTTTGCTCTTACCTCAAATGCCAGGGAAAACGGTGTGGAACTCTTTCTAAATAAGAAAGTTTCATGGATAGGCAAACAGGGCAATGGCAAATTTGAAATTGAAACTGAGGACGGGAGCAGATTTACATCTGACTTTATAGTTAACGCTGCCGGTCTTTACTCCGATGAGATAGCAAAATTCGTGGGAATTACAAACTTCAAAATTGTCCCTAGAAAAGGCGAAGAATACCTGCTCGACAGACGCGTAGGCACTCTAATCAAG
>JBAXXY010000052.1:0-16088 GCA_037127655.1 Lentisphaerota bacterium | reverse complement strand
GGCTGAATTATTGCTGTTATGTATTTCATATTAGTACTCCTTTATTCTAGTGTGGTGTAAGCTGCTTCTCTGTGTTCTGTAAGGTCAAGACCTACTCGTTCACCGTGTTCAGATGCTCTTAGACCAAATAATTTGTCAACTACCCAGAAGAGGATAATGCTCATTACAAATGAATAAAGCATAGTTATGCCAACTGCTTTAATCTGAGTTATGACAAGTCCGGGGTTTCCATAAAGCAATCCGTCTGCGCCTGCGGGATTAACGCTTGTAGTAGCAAATATTCCTGTAGCTATGGCACCCCATATGCCCCCAATTCCATGGACGCCAAAAGCATCAAGTGAATCATCGTATCCAAGCTTCGTTTTCATAAATGTAACTGATAAATAACATATTAAACCTGCACCGAAACCTATTGCTATAGAACCCATAGGCGTCACAAATCCGGCCGCCGGGGTAATTGCTACAAGACCTGCCACTGCGCCTGTTATTACTCCCAGGAGTGTTGATCTCTTGTTATGAAGGAGATCCAATATCGCCCAGGTCATTCCAGCCGCTGCAGTTGCCACATGAGTAACTACAAAAGCACTTACAGCTAAACCATTAGCACAAAGAGCGCTTCCTGCGTTGAATCCAAACCATCCGAACCATAACAATCCTGCCCCAAGCACTGCAAATGGAAGATTATGCGGCGGAGACATTTTATCAGGGTATCCAATTCTCTTTCCGAGAAATAGAGCTGCTGCCAGAGCTGCCATACCGGCATTGATGTGAACAACGGTTCCTCCTGCAAAGTCCAATGCTCCCATGCCGCCGAATGTTCCGAGCATTCCTTTATCTGCCCAAACCCAATGAGCGACTGGATCATATACCAATGTTGTCCAGAGGAGCGTAAAAATGCAGAACGGTATAAATCTAATTCTTTCAGCAAAAGCTCCGATGATAAGAGCAGGAGTTATTACTGCAAACATTGCCTGAAATATCATAAATGCCTGATGAGGGACAGTAGATCCATAAATGCTGTGCGGAGTAAGTCCGACTCCTGTCAATCCGACCCATGAAAGATCTCCTATTATACCTTTAATATCAGGTCCAAATGATAAACTATATCCGAATAAAACCCACTGTATGGTTACAAGGCATAATATAAATATGCACTGCATCAGGACGGAGAGAACATTTTTCCTTCTGACAAGACCGCCATAGAAGAAGGCTAGACCAGGCGTCATTAGCATTACGAGCGCCGCGCTTATCATCAGCCACGCTGTATCTCCGCTGTTAATCGCAGATGCGCTTGCCATTGCTGTGGTGGCGATTTCACCGTCAGCAAAAGCGCGCATGCATGCCAAAGCGCCTATTATTGTTGTTAATCCGATTACTAATTTCCTTTTCACGACTTACTCCTTTAATTGTTAGATTTGAGCAAAATACGAATTTACTATTCTGGAGGAATTCTCCGTTTATGGCTTATTGAGCAACTCCGATGCCAAACTTTAAAATATTGAAACAATCGATGATTTGAGCTTGATTGGTGAATTAGAGGGATTGCCAGAGATACAAATTTGTTAGATTGACGGACATCTTTGTAAAAATTTCTAAATAGCGTATTGACGAACATTGCGTACTCTTGTACTATTACGCAAGTACACGGAGGAAACGATGGAAAAAGAGAATAACAACTTAAAGAAATTTATAAAAATCTCTACTCTTATAAAAGACGAGAAGCAGCTAGAAGAATTCTATGAACTCTTTCTGACTTCTGAAGAAAGAAAAGATATTGCGCAGAGGTTAGAAATAGTTTTTGAGCTTTTGAAAGCTGAAAAACCTCAAAGGGAGATTGCCAAAAAACTAAATACGAGCATTGCAAAGATTACGAGGGGATCGAATTGCCTGAAAACAATTTCCTCTGATTTGAAAAATGCCCTATCCTCCTTAACTCAAAACCAAACACTTAACACCTAAAACCATCATCATGTTTCAAACTCTTGAATTAAAAGCCTTCTTAGAACTAGCTAAAACTTATAAGAGAATCAGTGTTTACCGCGAATTCCCGTCAGACAGACTTACGCCTATACAGGCTTTTGAAGCTTTGGGTGATGAAACAAAGAATGGGACTATTCTAGAGTCGGCGCTTTTTGATCAGAAAAAAGGTCGCTTTTCTCACATATTTATTGATCCAAGTTCTGAATACTGCGTTACTGAAATTGATGAGCCAGGATGCGGCGGAGATGAGAAGTTTAATGAATTGAGGAAGTTATTATTTGAGAATAGATGCCATGTCGCCCATTCCGAACCTCATTTGCTCGGAGGAGCTGTAGGCTTTATAACTTATGATGCAGTTCGATTCTTTGAAATGATTCCAGACTCTCATAAGAATGAGATGAATATACCTGAGATGTTTTTCAGATTTTATAATAGTGTAATAACATTCGACCATCAGGCAGGAAAAGTCACTGCGTCAACAATTGCCATTGTAAAAAATTCACCAGAAGAAGCATACCAAAAGGCAGATGCGAAATTGAATAAACTGCTTCTAAAAATAGCATCATTCCAAATTGGAAATTCTCCGTTGTTTCGTCAGAATTACGACAAGAGCAAGCTTCATGAAACCAGGACTAATATAGATGATAACGCATTCAAAGTAATGGTTGAGAAAGCAAAGGAATACATCCATAAAGGCGATGCGTTTCAGATAGTTCTCTCTCGCCAGTTTTATAAAAAGTATTTAGTGTCTCCATTCCAGATATACCGCGCTCTCAGGATGTCCAATCCATCACCTTATATGTTCTTTATAGAGCATAACAACACATTTATTGCTGGATCCTCTCCTGAAAGACTTGCCAGTGTAAAAAATAGAATTGTAGAGACTCATCCTATTGCAGGAACCAGAAAGCGTGGAGCTACGGCTCATGATGACAGAGTGATAGCTGAAGATCTTCTTAATGATAAAAAAGAAGTAGCAGAACATGTGATGCTGGTGGATCTCGCCAGAAACGATATCGGATCGGTAAGCGTGCCAGGAACTGTCCAGATTAAGAAATTTAAGGACATTCAGCATCTGACTAAAGTGATGCACATCACATCAGTTGTGGAAGGAGAATTATCTGCCAATAAAGATGCATTGGATGGACTGAGAGCAGTATTTCCGGCGGGGACGCTCAGCGGCGCTCCAAAGATCAGAGCAATGGAGATTATAGATAAACTCGAACCATCCAGAAGAGGTTTATACGGCGGTGCTGTCTGCTTTGTGGACAATGACGGTAACCTTGAAAGCTGCATCGCCATCAGGATGGCTATTATGAAGGACAACATAGCGACAGTTCAGGCAGGCTGCGGAATAGTGTTTGATTCTGATCCAGCATCAGAGACAGAGGAAACCAGATCAAAGGCAAGCGCAGTCCTAAACGGCATTGACCTGGCAGAAGGAGGTCTTTAATATGATCCTTATAATAGATAATTATGATAGCTTTACATATAACCTTTATCAGTACATTGCTGAAATATCAGATGATGTGATTGTCAAAAGAAATGACAAGATAACGCTTGCTGGGATTGTTGAACTTAATCCTTCTTCAATAGTTCTCTCTCCTGGACCTGGACGACCTGAGGATGCTGGAATTTGTGTAGATGTGATTAAGACCTTCATGAATACGATGCCTATCCTTGGCGTCTGTCTTGGTCATCAGGCAATTGGAATCGCGACCGGAGGAAGAGTTGTCCAGGCAAATGAAATCATGCATGGAAAAGACTCTTTGGTTTTTCATAATGCTGACGGTCTTTACACAGATATGCCAAATCCTTTTAGAGCTGGCCGCTATCACTCACTTATTATTGAAAGGGAAACACTGCCAGGGGTTCTTCAGATAGAGTCTGAAACAAAGGATGGAATCATCATGGGTGTCAGGATTAAAAATACATCAGTATATGGCGTCCAATTTCACCCCGAATCCATGCTTACTCCTGAAGGAAAAACTCTTGTTAAAAATTTTATGAGAATCTAGTCTAAACATGCTAAAAGAATGTGTAGAAAAACTAATTCGAAGAGAAAATCTCTCCTCTGACGAGTGCGATGGATCGCTTGAGGAAATCATTAAAGGAGATACTCCTTGCCTAACTACTGCATTCCTTGTCCTCCTTAAAGCAAAAGGAGAGACAGCAGATGAGATTTACGGGATAGCAAAAGCCATGAGAAATTCAATGGTTAAAGTAAGAACTTCCAGTGATGTAATGGATATAGTCGGTACTGGAGGAGATGGGCAGCATACCGTCAATATCTCGACAGCGAGCGCGCTTCTTGCCGCAGCGTGCGGAGTTAAAATAGCAAAACATGGCAATAGGTCAGTTTCATCTATGTGCGGCTCTGCTGATGTTCTGTCGGCTCTTGGCATTGATATTAACAAAAATGCACAAGAAGCATCCAAGTCAATTGAAAAAGATAACTTTGCCTTTCTCTTTGCGCCAAACTATCATGGTGCCATGTCAAAAATCGCTCCAGTGAGAAAAGCATTAGGAGTTCCGACATGCTTTAATATTCTTGGCCCGCTTCTAAATCCAGCTTGCGCCAAATATATAATGATAGGTGTTTATAAAAGAGACCTGCTAGACATTATATCGGATGCTCTGATTAAACTTGGAGTGAAAAAAGCGCTGGTTTATCATGGACAGGAGATGGACGAATTGACGACTGCCGGCATTTCCGAGGCCTATGAAATTGAGAACAAATCAAAGTTGCTAACAACGATAAATCCTCAAGACTACGGCTTTGATAAATGCTCAATAGAAGATTTAAAAGGCGGGGATCCCCAAAAGAATGCTTTAATTCTAAAGAAAGTCTTTAAAGGTGAATGCGATCCAATTAGCGATTCTATAGTGTTAAATGCCGCTTTTGCTTTGAAGATTTACGGTATTTGCCCATCTGTAAAAGACGGTATAAAGCTTGCAAAAACTGCCTTATTTAATGCTTGTGTTGAACAACTTATTAAGAGGTTATCAACAAGTTATTAACATTTGTTAGCTGCCATGAATAAAATTCTAAAAATGATACTTAAAGAGAAACAAATAGAAGTTATAAATCTAAAATTAAATTCATTATATATTGCTATTTATGAAGATATTAAAGTCGGATTATATACTGCTTGCAAGAGCGGAATATTTGCCAGCTCTCTAATTGCAAGCAAGAAGTGTGTAATAGCTGAAATAAAACGCAAATCACCAACAAAACCAATAGTTGCTGACATCCCAAATTCGTCCATTCTAGCAGAGAAATATATTGCCGGCGGAGCAGCCGCTATTTCAGTTTTAACAGACCAGAAATTCTTCGGCGGACAGCTTAAAGACCTGACAGGTATTAAAAAAGATTTGAGGGACAAATGTTGTCCTTTGCTTAGAAAAGATTTCATAATAGACCCTATGCAGATAGTAGAGGCAGTAGCCGCTGATGCCGATTGTATTTTGCTGATTGTCGCGGCTCTTGGAAAAGACAAGACAAAATCTTTACTGGACTTCGCAAAGAAAGTCTCAATAGATGCTCTTGTTGAAATTCATAGTGACGCAGAGCTTGACATAGCCATTGAAGCAGGAGCTGAAATCATCGGAATCAATAACCGCAACCTTGATACTTTTGAGATAGATATAAATATCTCAAAATCTATTATAAAGAGAATTCCTAAAGAGATCATAAAGGTTTCCGAATCAGGGATAAGATCATCTGAAACTGCAAGAGAACTTTTTGATTGCGGATTCAATGCCGTATTAGTCGGAGAACTTTTATCATCATCAAATGACCCTGGCAAACTTATCAGGGAGATGATTACTTAAAATGAAGCAGACACTAACAAAAATATGCGGCCTAAGAGATGTCGAAACAGCCGTAAAAGCTGTCGAGATGGGGGCTGACTTCATCGGTCTTGTCTTTCATCCGAAATCAATTAGGAATGTTGGGTTGGATGTTGCGGCAAAGATAGCATCAGCTGTAATTAGTTACGGCGCGCATCCTGTAGCCGTCGTCGTTGATCATGATGCGTCTCAGATAAATGATATATGCCAAAGAACAAAGATTAGGCATGTCCAGTTCCATGGAGATAAAGCCATCGAGAGTTTGCCATCTATAGATAAAGCTATAATTAAAATCCTTTGTGTTAAAGTAGCTGCCAATGGCAATCTATTAACATCTCATCAGAAAGTCCTGGCCTACATCGACCCAAGCAAAGACTATTTGCTTTATGACAATGAGGCACCCGGAAGCGGCGAGAGATTCAGTTTAAGGAATTTTTATCCGATAATTGGGTTCAAATTTTTCATTGCAGGTGGATTGGATGCAGGCAATGTGTCAGAGGTTATATTATTAACCAAACCCGATGGAGTAGATGTATCAAGTGGAGTTGAGAGCCAACCGGGAATCAAAGATATTAAAAAAATTAAAATGTTTATAGATAAAGCCAAAAAGACAGAGGTTGTTAAATGACTACAAAACTTATAAAGAGTAAGAATGGATATTTCGGCAAATATGGGGGGATGTTCCTTCCTGAACTTCTTATATCTCCAATGAAGGCTCTTGCTGAATCATTAAAGATAGCAGAAAGCCCCCGTTTTCAGAAAAACTTTAATCGTCTCCTTAAAGAATTTGCAGGAAGACCAACTCCACTGACAGAAATAAAGAATTTTGCTAAAGTAATTAACGGTCCAATCATCTATCTAAAAAGAGAAGACCTTCTCCATACAGGTTCGCATAAAATCAATAATGCTCTCGGACAATGCCTTCTGGCAAAAGAACTTGGTAAAAAAAGGATAATCGCTGAAACAGGCGCCGGACAACATGGCGTAGCTACTGCTACCATCTGTGCATACCTGGGACTTGATTGCGTCATCTATATGGGAGCATGTGATATCAGGAGACAGGAACCCAATGTAAAAAAGATGAAGATACTTGGAGCAGAGATAAGAAGCGTTAACGCAGGTTCAATGACATTAAAGGAAGCTGTCAATGAAGCCCTCCGCGACTATGCTGAAAGCTATGATGATACTCATTACTGTCTTGGCTCTGCTCTAGGACCTCATCCATACCCACAGATGGTTGCTCTCTTCCAGAGCATCATCGGAAAGGAAACAAAAAAACAATGCAAAAAACTCTTCGGTAGAAATCCGGATAAAGTTGTTGCCTGTGTCGGTGGAGGATCCAATGCAATCGGAATTTTTTCAGGGTTTCTGGATGATAAAGAAGTAGAATTGATTGGCGTAGAAGCCGGTGGCAGAGGCACTAAAATAGGAGATCATGCTGCGAGGTTTTCAGGAGGCTCACCGGGCGTCCTTCATGGAAGCTATTCTTACATCCTCCAGGATGATTCAGGGCAAATTGCTGACACTCACTCTATTTCGGCAGGAATGGACTATCCGTCTGTCAGTCCAATCCATGCTCTGCTTAATGATAAAAAGCGCGCTTTATATCCTACAGTCAGCGACCAGGAAGCTCTGGCGGCTTTTAAACTCCTTTCTAAAATAGAAGGGATTATTCCGGCACTTGAGTCGTCACACGCGCTTGCGTGGGTGATGAGAGAAGGTAAGAATTTCGATAAGGATGAAGTCATCGTTATCTGCCTTTCCGGAAGAGGAGAAAAAGATTTAAATAGGGACGACTTAGAAAGGTAAAAAATATGAATAGAATTGAAAAGGTTTTTAAAGATAATAAAAAGGCTTTTGTCGCGTATTTAACTGCAGGGCATAAAGGCATCGAATATTCTCTTGAGTCATCCATTGCCATGATTGATGGAGGAGTAAATATCCTTGAAATAGGAATCCCATTTTCAGATCCGATTGCAGATGGTCCGGTTATCCAAAAAGCCATGCAGGATGCGTTGGAAAGAAAGACCTCGACTGATGATGTTTTTTCATTAGTCAGCAAGATAAGAAAGTATGATAAAGATGTCCCTATTGTTTTATTTTCATATCTTAATCCGATACTGAAAATCGGAAATGTCTTTTATGAAAAAGCTTCAAAAGCAGGCGCTGATGGGGTGCTGGTAGTCGATATGCCCCTTGAAGAGAGCAAATCAATTAATGAAGAATGTGAAAAGGCTGGACTTGAACTCATTTTCATCATATCTCCATCCACACCAAAAAAGAGAATAAAAGAGATAACAAAACATGCCGGTGGATTCCTTTATTATGTCTGTAGAAAAGGGACAACAGGCATGAAAAGTCAGTTGCCGGAAGGTTTTGCTGAAAAGATAGAAGAGATTAAGTCATCATCCAAACTTCCAGTGGTCGCAGGTTTCGGAATTTCATCCAAATCCATGTCCGATGAAGTTACTAAATATGCCGATGGTTTTGTCGTTGGATCATACCTTGTAGATGCCATGGAAAAGCAAATAGAAAAAAAGGAACTGACCGAACTTGTCAGAAAACTGAGAGCATAAAAAAAGCCCTGCGAGGTGCAGGGCTTAAATAATCAGCTTTTATAAGCTGTTAGCATCTGTTGATGCAGAGAAGATCGTTAAAAGCTTCTTTAAGTCTTGCAACTTGAGTTACTTGACCTGCTCTTAACCAAGCTCTTGGATCATAATACTTCTTATTAGGTTTGTCTTCACCTTCTGGATTGCCGAGCTGTCCCTGGAGGTATCCTTCGTTCTTCTTGTAGAATTCAAGAACGCCTTTCCATGTAGCCCACTGACTGTCAGTGTCGATATTCATTTTGATTACGCCGTAAGAAACTGCTTCTCTAATTTCTTCAAGTAGAGAGCCTGAACCGCCGTGGAATACAAAGTTAACAGGCTTTGATGAAGCTGTTTTATACTTTTCAGCTATGTATTTCTGTGAATTAGCAAGAATCTTTGGCTGAAGTTTGACATTGCCAGGTTTGTAAACACCGTGAACATTACCGAAAGATGCGGCGATTGTGAAGTTTGGGCTAATTTGCATAAGTCTTTCATAAGCAAGAGCAACATCGGCAGGCTGTGTATAGAGGGCTGAATTGTCCATTCCAGTATTGTCCACTCCGTCTTCTTCTCCGCCTGTGCAGCCGAGTTCGATTTCAAGGGTCATGCCCATTTTGCTCATTCTCTTGTGGTATTTTTCACAAGTAGCAACATTTTCTTCCAAAGATTGCTCTGAAAGGTCAAGCATGTGTGAGCTGAACAATGGTTTACCTGTTTTTGCGAATTGTTTTTCAGACGCATCAAGGAGTCCGTCAACCCACGGAAGAAGCTTCTTTGCGCAATGGTCTGTGTGGAGAATAATTGGAACTCCCCAGTATTCAGCCATAGCATGGACATGCTGTGCAGCAGCTATTGAACCTGCCACATCAGGTCTGATCTTGTCAGTTTTGAGAGCTTTGCCTGCAACAAATATACCTCCACCATTTGATAGCTGAATAATTGCAGGAGAATTAACTTCTTTAGCTGCTTCCATAACAGCATTCATAGAATCTGAACCTACACAGTTTACTGCCGGAATCGCAAATCCTTCTTGTTTTGCAATTCTGAAAATTTCAGACAGAGCTGAACCTGTTGCTACGCCCGGAGCAACTTTACTTAGAATCTTTTCACTCATTAAAAACCTCCGTTTATTTGAGTTTTAATAATCATATACATTCGGTAAAATGAGAGTGTAACATATTTTGAAATAGTTCTCCATATTTTTTTATAAATAAGGATGAATTGTTATTTTTTTGAAGTAATTTCTTTTTTTAAAACCAAAAGGTTACTTCCTCAAAATGACTACCTTTATAGCTTCATTTCTTTTCGTTGTTCTTGCTGAAATGGGCGATAAGACCCAGCTTTTGGCAATGGCATTTGCCACAAAATACAATGCTGCAAAAGTTTTACTCGCTGTTTTTATAGCTACAATCGTAAACCATGCATTTGCGGTCCTTGCAGGTCATTATCTGGCAAGACTCATTCCGATGGACATCGTTGCAGTTGCAGCATCTCTTTCTTTTATTTTCTTCGGTTTATGGACTATAAGAGGCGACAAACTCGATGGAGAAGACAAAAAAGAATCAAAATTCGGGCCTGTTATCACTGTTGCAATTGCATTTTTTCTAGCGGAGATGGGTGACAAAACTCAACTTGCGACTGTGAGTCTTGCGGCAAAATACAGCAGTATGTCTTTGGTTCTGCTCGGAACAACCATCGGAATGGTGGTAGCTGACGGAATCGGGATTATTGTCGGAATTGTACTCAGAAAACATATTCCTGAAAGAGCTATCAAATGGGGTTCAGCCATACTTTTCATGCTTTTCGGGCTACACGGCGTATATGAGTATATGGAAGTCAGATACAGTTTCTCTATTGTTTTTTCGACGCTTGGAGTGATTGCCTTGATCTCAGCTTTCCTTACCTATGTCATATCCCGGCGCTCTCAAATTAGCGACTGAATTGCCATTACAAGTTGCAAAATGTACCTAAAGCGTTAAGTTCGTAGGCTTCATTTAAAAACTAAGGCGACATAAATATTTTATAGATATTAAATTTGCCGCTATAACTAAACTTCCAAAAAGGAGTAGTAAAATGGTAAAAATCCTACATGATTCAGATGCTGATTTATCTGTATTAAAGGGAAAAACAGTTGCCGTAATCGGTTACGGTAATCAAGGTTCAGCTCAGGCTCTTTGCATGAGAGATTCAGGCGTCCATGTCATAATCGGTTCAATCAAAGACAAATCTTACGAGAAGGCAATAGCTGACGGATTTGAAGTTGTAAGTATTTCTGATGCCGCTCAGAGAGCAGATGTAATTCATATGCTTCTTCCTGATGAATTTCACGGCCCGGTTTATCATGCCGATATTGAGAAACACATGAAAAAGGGCAAAGTTCTCTCATGCTCACACGGTTTCAATATCGTTTACAAACAGATCGTCCCACCTGCAGATGTCGATGTAATCATGGTTGCTCCAAAGAGTCCTGCTTCAGAAGAAAGAAAAGCTTTCCTTGCAGGTTTCGGAGTTCCAGGACTAATCGCTATCAAACAAAATGTTAGCGGCAATGCTACAAAGATAGCTCTTGCTATGGCTAAAGCATGTGGTCTTACAAGAGCAGGCGTACTCGAATGCACATTCGAACAGGAAACTTATGAAGACCTCTTCGGCGAACAGAATGTTCTCTGTGGCGGTACAGTTGACCTCATGATTGCAGGTTTTGAAGTACTCGTAGAAGCTGGTTACCCACCGGAAATGGCTTATTTTGAGTGCGTACACGAACTTAAGCTAATCGTTGACCTTATTTATGAAGGCGGAATTCAGAAGATGAATTCTGTTATTTCAAATACAGCTGAGTGGGGCGAATATTCAAATGGCCCAACAATCATCACACCTGATGTAAAAGAGCGCATGAAAGAATCTCTCAAGAAAATTGAGAATGGTGAATTTGCCAGAAAATGGATCGAAGAAAGCAAGAACGGCGCGCCTGTTCTGCTTGCTAAGAGAAAAGCTCTCGGCAGCCATCAGCTTGAAATCACAGGTAAGAAAATTAGAGATATGTTCGAACACAAGAAGTAATTCTTGGTTCTTATTATAGACATAAAAAAAAGACCGCAATTTACTGCGGTCTTTTTTTTGTAAACTTTTTACTGTAATTTATTCCTGAACAAATTTTGCGATCTCTGTAATCTTGTCGAGGTCTTCTGCTCTTACAATGTAGCAAAAGTCGCCCAGGGCCTGCCTGTAAACAACTGGTATTTCCTGATGAATAACCATATAGGAAGGATAAGCCTTCAATATTTCAGCATGAGAATTCTTATAAGTCTTATTATTTTTTCTGCCAATGTAAGCGCAGAAGTATTTTCTTGAATAATCTAGCTTGTTATTGCCATTTACTACAAGTTCTGCCCATGCTTTGAAAATATCAATATCGCAGGCGTAGTTGAACATATCAGTAGTCAGCCCGCCAGGAGGTCTGATATTAACTTCCAACGGAACGAATTCGCCTTTTGGAGTAAAGAAAAATTCGAGGTGGAAGAAACGGTTTTTAACTTTAAAACCCTTCAGACATTTTCTTCCTGCTGCTTCCAATTCAGCTGGAATCTCTCTGCGAGAATAATAATAGATATGATCGTCCTGATTAACTACATCCATTACAGGCGTACTGAAAACATGAGAAGTGAAGAAAATAGGCTCTGAATTTTCATCTGCCAGCCCGTCAAAAGAGTGAATTTCGCCTGTAATAAACTCTTCAATGATGTAAGGAACATGAGCTATAGTTTCATAAGCATTTTCGAGTTCGTGTACATCATTTATTTTATAAGTAGAAGAGGCTCCTACTCCGATATCTGGCTTTGCAATAACAGGGAAACCTATCTCATCAATCCAGCTCTTTGCTTCGTCAAAGGAGCGGACAACTTTTCCTTTAGCGACTCTAAGCCCGATCTTCTGATATATTTTCTTCATTTCGGATTTAGCCTTGATGTACTTCATATCGTCTTCTCTCAAACCAGGAATATTGAAATCATCTCTGAGTTTTGCTTCAGTTTCGAGCCAGTATTCACTGTGAGAATCAAGCCAGTCAATTTTGCCGTATTTGTGAGTAAAATACGCAACGCCTCTGAGGAGTTCGTCGTAATTGTGCATATCTTCGACTTTGTAGTACTCGGTAAGAGCGTCCTTGAGGTCTGCGTGAAGTCTGGTGTAAGGGTCATCGGCAAGCCCAAGAACTCTTGCTCCGGCATTTTTTAGAGCCGAAGAAAATGTCTTGAAATTTGTCGGGAAATTAGGTGACAAATAGACTACATTCTTCATATCTGTTTTCTTCCTTTTTATTGTATTTTAGTATTTAAAAGTATTAAAACTGTCATGCCATTCTAACTTAGTGTTTTTGAAAAGTCAATTATAGAATTTTATCTTTTCTCGTATGAGCTTTGATCGAAACTTATTTGTCAAATGTCTTAGATAAAACTCGATAACATTTAGAAAGACGCTATTGTATTTACATTAATAAATTTTGACTTCGTATATTAAGGAGAATGATGCAGCCCCGGAAATATTACAAGACAGTTCAAAATCAACTCAAAAATTGCTTCGCCAATAGCGATTGTGCAATAGCCATAGAAAAAGAGCTTATCAAGGAAGGATATTCAAAGGATTTTCCTAAGATGATAACAATCAAGGAAAATCTTGATTACCTTACTCAAAATAGAGCTTTTCAGGTACATCTTCCAATTATAGGTGAAGGGAATCAGACAGTTTTGTGCCCGATGGATTTTGAGATATTTTTATCAGGAAACCAGTATAAACTTTACGCCGATAAAGAAACCCAAAGAGGCTACTTCAAAGAGACGGTCCCTGTCATTAATTTTATCAAAAAAATATTCACTGACGCAAATGTGCCATTTATGCTTGATTTTACCCCTTCAGGAGGACACATACTTTTTAATGTTGATGTTGATTCTGACGCAGGAAAAGCCCTTCAGCAAATAGGTTGCCTTGAAGAAGGCATGCTCGATTCAGGATTAAGGCATGGAGTCACGCAAAAGGCTATGCTTACCTTTAGCGGGATCACAAGAATCGCAGAATATGTAGCATTGAAAACTCTGGAAGCCTTTAAGAATGATGAGAGAGATGGGAAACTTCCTGTAACTGTTTCTGATTCAGCTGAAAACTGCATAAATATCGACAATAGCTGGTGTGAAGGCGCCCCTCACGCTAGATCAATTAGGAGTCCTTTCAGCCTTCATAAAAAGAATATTGAGAAATATAAGATGTACAATGAACCGCCGCTTGTAGATGTAGTAGGCGGTGTTTTCGACGGCAGAACTTTCCACCATGAAGCAGATATAGATAATGTCATAGAATGCATGTGGGATCTTCAGAAAGCCAGCGATTGGTCTCAGAACTTTGATGGAGTAATACCTTTTGCAGACAATGCACTTGTCGGGTTTATCGAAGGGTATAAAAAGACTGCTCTATATAAATTTCACAGGGAGTTTGACTCCACAGAGGACTTGCCTTTTGGCAAGGCTTTAGAACAAGCTAGACAAGTTACAATCATACCGGACTGGTCGAAAGATATTCTATATAATCCTGACCCAAGAGTTCTTCAGCCAATAAATATGATGGGTTTTATTTACGATTTTGTAATTTTCGCAAAATGGAAACCCAAACATGTGGCAAATATCATGAGGGATATTTATCTTGATTCTTCATTTAACTGGGCTCAAGACTTTGTAGATTCTTCACCTGCTGATGAAAAGGCTAACTTCTGGACGAGAACATTTGCTGCGATTGCCTATTGGAAAACTGGAGCTCTTCAGATAAACTAGTAAAACACTAGTAATATTAATTACCAAAATAGGAGTATTTAAATATGAAAACTTATACATGTTCAGAGTGCAAGTGCAACCAGGTAGAAATACCGTTCTACAGAAAATGTTACCCTGACACAGAGTCTTATCTTTGCCATTCATGCAGCTATCAGGCGCTAAAAAGCGGTAGAGTTGACATTCGCATGATATCCGACTTGGACTTCATCAACTGGTACGAACAGGAATAACCTCAATTAAATTGAAATAAGAACGGGGCTTCAGTTAATTCTGAGCCCCGTTTTGTTTTTTAAGTTTAAGCCTGTAACGGGAGAGATGCCCGTGTCATATAAAACCAAATTAAATCCTCATCCAACCTGCTTCAATATAAGCTAATGCAGCATAAGTTCTTGCCCAGAAGTTAGCCTTTTCATCGGAAGGATATTCATCGACATAGTCATCATGCCAATTATATATCGGGTTAGCGTACAGATCTCTAAGAATATTAGCTACATGTCTTGGCTTCCATTTATGCTGGATTACGAATTCTCTGACAAAATTTATCAGATTGATTGGTTGTACGCACATAGGATTAGGAAAGTTAAGCATCCATCTTGAAACATCTGACAAACCTTCCTGTTCTTTTGCATATTGCACAGCCATACCTATTTCATTATCATAGGTATTATCAAAGTCCTGATGGAGCTCATAAAGTTCTGAGCGTTTGTACTCATGGATGAAATCAATCAAAGTATTATTTGAATTAGGAATGTGTCCTGTAAATGCTTTGGCGTAGTCTGCGGCTTTGCCAAGATCCCACATACAATCAATTATATGGTCAAAATCATTGTGTCCGGTAATTTCACTGCCGTTGTAAACCATACCTACTACATCGCAAAGCGGCTGGGAGTTTTTATATCCAAACTTTTCGTAATTTTTCTTATGCAAACTGAATGGACTTCTGATACTTCTGAATCTTGGAGAACCTTCGCACCAACTATTGTCCAGATTGACGCAATTCATTGCCGCATCAGAAATAGTAACAGGCAATTTTCCTGTATGAATATTGGCTCTGAATTCTTTGATCGTAAGCAAAGCGATATATTCGGCAAGACGGGTTATACCGCTGAAAACTTTGGCAGCTTCAACTGGCATTGTATCTTTAATCCTATGATCCAGACCGCCCTTTGCATCATTGCATATTCTTGCCAAACCGTCCTCAATAAATCCGATATCTGACAGTTCTTTGGAAGACTCCTGATACAAAGCAGTGTAGAAGAGAATGTGTCCACCCGATGCTGTGTAGTCGAGGAGGAAAGGCATTTTTCTCTTTATGAAAATATCTTTAATGTAGTTAATAATAGGCCATATTTTCCAGAAATAGTGTTTGTGGCTGTCTTTATTTTTGAAAAGGTATTTTTGCTCTTTGGAGAGGTATAGTTCGTAATCCATTGGAGCAAGGACAGCCCTATTGCTTATTACAGGAAGGTGAACCTGAAAACCTCTCTGGGCCGTGAGATGGTAAAGCTGGTCTTTGTCAAATGTCAGAGAAGGGAAATTTGGATTTGCGCCGTACTCTTTTATCAGCGTCTTTTCATTGGCGATAACATAATCGCTCATTTCAAAAGTATTGTTCAGCTGAGGAAAAACATTGCGGTAGTATTCTAATATATCCATCGTCATGCTCCATTTAGTTTTTGTAAAGTCTTACAATAACATATTGACTTATTTAAGGTTGAAACGCAATACTCGAAGTTAAATTAGTCGCTGGAAAGGGCTGTTTCGGGTTTTCTTTGCCCTTAACTTATTGCAAAGCTTTGAATCTAAGTGTTATTATTGTCTAAATTTAAATAGAGAGAATAAACGC